>CAZDVF010000110.1:0-7968 GCA_964508725.1 uncultured bacterium
ATCCCAGGAGATCGGCGATCAGCGCAACGCTATGCAGTGTCTGATGTCGCTGGGTGACGCGCTCCATCTGTCGGGTCAAAGCAGGGCTGGTCTGGCTGTGCTCGACAGCGCGGTCCACATGTCGGCCAACCTGTCTGCGCGCGACATTAACTGGCGGATTCGACGCCAGAGAGCCCGCGTCCTGTCCGATTTGGGTAATTTGGAAGCGGCCCTGGCCGATTTTATGGATGCTTTACAGATCGTTGAAACCATGCGTGCCGAGCTGAAAGTCGAAGCGTTCAAGCAGGGATTCCTCGATTCGAAGATGGATCTGTACGCGGATGTTGTTAACCTTATGCTGAAGATGAAGCGGACGAGAGAGGCATTCGATGTGGTGGAGCGGGCCAAGTCGCGAAACTTTATTGATCTGCTGGGCAATCAGGATGTCCGCCTCGCGCCAGAAGATGACGCCCTGATCAAGCGAGAGCGCGTCGCACGGGATGCCATCCGGGATGCGCAGGATCAATTGTCTGCGCTTAATCAGTCCGAAACAGTATCGTCCGACACAACGGGCAAGACATTCTGGGAACGTGAACTGGCGACACGGCGCGCAACTTACAGCAATGTGCTCACGGCCATGCAGGCCGACAGTCCCGAGCTGGCGTCGCTGGTCAGTGTTGATCCCTGGCCCGTCTCCCGCATCCAGCCGCTGTTGTCCGACAGTACGGCTCTGCTTGTTTATTTCCTGATGCCCGAAGCCATGAGCTGCTGGGTCATCACACCGAACGAGGTGGTTCAAAAAACGATTCCGGTCGGAGAAGCCATCATCCGCAGTCAGGTGACCCGTTTCCGCGAGACCATCCAGGCGCAGCTTTCCACTCGCGACGAAGCCCGGGCGCTTTACGAAACGCTCATCCGCCCGATTGAAAGCCAGATCCGCCCGATTCGAAATCTGGTGATCGTGCCTCACGGCGTGCTGCACTATCTGCCTTTCGCCGCTTTGGAAGACGGAAACGGCGCTGACCTCCTCGAGCAGTTCGCCATTTCGACTGTGCCCAGTGTGACGGTGCTGGGATACTGTATGGAGAAGGCCGCGATCCGTTCTTCTGATCTGTCAGATGGCCGCGTTCTGGCCCTGAGCAATCCCGACCTTGGATCTCCGGCCATGGATCTGCCGTTTGCTGACAAGGAAGTGGTTTCCATCAGGCGAACCTTTGAGAATGTATCCGCTTTCACCGGTCACGACGTCACAGAAGAGAGCGTTCGACAGAATGCTTATGAGGCGGATCTGCTCCACTTCGCCTGTCACGGGGAGTACGCGCCCGATGCGCCATTGTTCAGCGCGCTGCTGCTCAGCCCCGACAGCACGGACGACGGACGGCTTGAGGCCCACGAGATTTTCGGACTCAGACTTCAGGCCAGTCTGGTCACGCTGAGCGCCTGTGAGACTGGACTGGCCCAAATTACACAGGGCGATGAGATCATCGGCCTGGCCCGCAGTTTTATCTTCGCCGGCGCACCATCCGTTGTAACCAGTCTGTGGAAAGTGGATGATCTGGCCACGGCCGTGATGATCAAGCGGTTTTATCGGAACCTCAAGTCCGGCGCGAGCAAGTCTGAGGCGCTGCGGCAAGCGCAGCTGGCGGTCCGCGGCTACATTAATGCCCATCCGGCATACTGGGCAGCGTTTACCCTGACAGGAGATTTTCGATGACTTCAGACCTCCACGCCATGCTCGAGACTGCTCAAGAAGCCGCCCGCACCGGCGGATCCATTCTTATGGATGCATTCGGCACCCTCCGCCAAAATCAGATTGACCTGAAAGGCAGGGGGGATTACGTGACGGAGCTTGATCGCCGGTCCGAAGAAGCCATCATCCAAATGATCCGTGCGCGCTATCCTGATCACGCTATCAACGCCGAGGAATCCGGCGAATCCGGTCATTCTCCTTTTCGCTGGCTGGTTGATCCCCTGGACGGAACAGCCAATTACGTGCAGGGCATCCCGATTTTTGCTGTGTCCATTGCCGTGCTGAAAGGGGATGACATCCTCGCAGGTGTGGTGTTTCATCCCGATCGTGATGAGATGTTCACAGCTGTTCGACAAGGCGGAGCCTTTCTCAACGGCCGGCCCATCCGTGTTTCCGATCGTCAGAAGATGGCCTATGCCATGCTGGCCTCGGGTTTCCCGTGGCGGTCCAAGGACTATCTTGATCCTTACCTGGAGTGCTTCAAGAGGCTGTTTCTGGATGCTGCAGGTATCCGGCGTATGGGCGCAGCTGCCATCGACCTGGCCTATACGGCGTGCGGCCGGTTCGACGGTTTCTGGGAGATGAAGCTGGGGCCGTGGGACATCGCGGCAGGCATCCTGCTGATTCGTGAGGCCGGCGGCGTGGCCACTGATTTTCACGGCGGCGAGGCGTTCCTCTCGTCCGGGAACGTGGTGGCAGGCAGTAAAAATATCCACAGTCAGATTCTGGAGGTCATTCGGGATAACCTGGCGCACATTCACTGACGGGACGTCCAAAGAGGCGTGATTAAGAAATTGTGTGTGGAGGCATCAGGACTTTTATCCACCGTTCGGCAGGTAAAAATATGATTCCCAGCCCCATAAGAGGCGGGGAATATTTTTTGTTTTTGATACCCTGATGATTGCCTGTCTTCAGCAGGCTTGCCATGCCTGCGGCAGGCAGGCTGCGGGGTGGTTCATTTACTTGCTTTTCTACACTTTTAACCATCCAAATGCAAGGGGGAAAACGTATCTGTGCCATTTTGTAATTGTACGAAATGGAAATTTCTAAGATTTGGTTTAGCTGGGTTCAGAATAGAAGCGCTCCTTGCCATTCATAATAAACCGACTGATAAGATCAATCTGATACATGCTGATAGAATAAAATGAGGGAAAAAAGTCTTTTATTTTTGGATTATTTGGTTATATTTGATTTTAAAATTTTATCGAGAGAGTCGATGGTTTGGATTCTACGGATTCAAATACGAAAGGAGGCGGTTTGATGGCGCATCTTTTTTTTGGTGCTATTGCTGCGGCCGGATTCTTAGCTCTGGTTTTTTCCAGCCGCCAGAAGCAACGGAGCGTCACCTGGTGGCAGTGGATGATTACCCTCGCAGGATTTATTTTTGCACTCTTTGTTCTTGAAGCGGTTTATAGTTTTATCGCTGAAGGCTCTCCCCGGGGCGCGCTGGTGATGGGCATTCTTTTGGGATTTGTTGCTGTGGTTTGGGCCGTTTTGCTGGCGCGTTTTGTGTTCCTCAAACGTACATGATGAAGCGGTATCTCACGTGTACATGCTTTTCAAAATGAAGGATGATTGATATGTCACAACAAAATCTACAACGCCGTGATATGTTGAAGTTATTGGGTGCAGTTGCCGGAGTGGGTGCTGTTGCTCCTAAAGTGCTGGGCAGGACGGCCCGCGGAACGCTGGTGGAAAGTCCCGAAGAATACGGTGGATTCGCTGTAGAGAAACTGGACGGTACAGTCGGCCGCACAGCAGCCTACCTCTATAAACCCGATGTCGTTGGGCCGCTCAGCGAAAAAATGACGGCATTCAGCCGTAATATGTGGGACCCGGCCCGGCAAGACCGGCCGCATGAAGATTTTATTCACAAGCGGATGGTGGAAGGCAAAGGTAAGATTCCCAACCAGACACGGCTGGACTATGCCCTCATGGCTGCATCGTGGACCGTAGCCCGCAGCGATGGACCGGCTGAATATCGGTGGGAAGATCCCAGAGGACCGGCTGCCAGTCATGGTCTTGACAAGCTGGGCCCGTGGAATCCGTCCGAACTTGACATGACCTGGGAAGATGCATCCAGAGCCGTCAAGCATGCGGCGTTGTTTTACGGCGCGTCGCTTGCCGGCGTCGCTGAAGTGCGTCCCTGGCACATTTACTCTGAAATTTACAAGCCCACGCGTGAAGACAGGGAACGCGTCATCCCTGTGATTCGGGACACCGACCGGTTTGGTAAAGCCGATAATGCCTGGTACATCCCCAAATCAATGAACAGAGTCATTTCCATTGCATTTGAAGAGGATTACTACGGCATCGCCAATTCCCCGGGCCAACTGGCCTCTGCCGCTACGGGCAACGGGTATTCGCGCATGGCGTTTACAGCGCCGTGTCTGGCCGAGTTTATCCGGTCTCTGGGTTACCGGGCCATTCCCTCGGGTAACGGACTGGGTCCCAGTATCGCTGTGGCCATCGAGGCGGGTTTGGGTGAGCTGGGGCGAAACGGCATTCTGGTGACGCCCAAGTACGGTCCACGGATTCGCCTGGCAAAAGTCTACACCGACATGCCGTTGATTCCTGATCCGCAGATCAGTTTCGGTGTGCCGGAGTTTTGCGAGACGTGCATGCTTTGCGCCGATGACTGCCCCAGCGGATCCATCTCAAAAGGACCGCGCACCTGGGAGGGCAAGTCTCTCTCCAACAATCCGGGCTTCTACAAGTGGTATATTGAGCCTGATACGTGCTACGACTACAACGGATTCAGCTGTTCCAATTGCAAGCGGGTCTGCCCTTTCACCAAGCCCAATAACTCGTGGCTGCACCAAATGATCCGTACAGCGATTCATCGCCGCATCAAGCCGGCCAACAACATGATGGTCACGCTCGATCAGGCCAGCGGCTACGGGCGTCAGCTTCCTGACACCGATTTCTGGAAGATGGACGGCAGCAAGTCCATCACGGCCCGCGAATCAATGTAAGGTCGAGCTGCTATGCCTTCCAGTCAACGGAAACCGGGCGCTCCCGCCGTACCCAGGCGGACGCAGAGGGAGCGCATTTTTGCCATTGCCGCCATTGTCATCCTTGTTGCAGCATGGATCACCGGCTCTTTTCGCCACGAGACGGATCTCGTTCCTGCCTTGACGGATGTCCTCCCGAATGCTGAGACGTTTCATCCCACAAACAACGGCACATTCACAGCATGGGATGGCAGCACACCTCCGGTTCTGCTGGGATATGTCCGCATTGGCGCTGCGGATGGCTACGGCGGCGAGATGCGGGTTGCTGCGGCGGTAGACACGAACGGGACAGTCATTGGGGTGTACATCCTCTCACACAAGGAGACGGCCTCATTCCTGCGTCGTGTGTTGCGTCGAGATTTTGTAACGCAGCTTTCAGGCAAACGTGTGACCGACGCCTTTACCATTGGCCAGGACGTGGAGGGCGTCACTGGCGCTACGTACACATGCCGGGCCATTGCAGTCGGTGTAAGGCGCGCCGGACGGCAGATTGTGTCCAAACATTTAGGATGGGATACTCTGTCTGAGCCGTCCCCGCCGGTCCAGTTCGGATTACCCGAGATTGTCCTCCTCGCCCTTTTTATCATAGGTGTTTTGGGGCGTCTCAAACGGTTCCCGTATGTCAAGGCGGTTCGTTGGATTTCGATGATTGCGGGTCTGATTTTTCTTGGCTTCCTCTTCGATAAACCGTTGACTCTGGCTATCGTTAACAAATTTCTCCTGGGATATTGGCCGCAGTGGCAGCAGCATCTCTACTGGTATATTCTGGCTGGCGGCATTCTTGTCATGACCGCGGCTGCGGGCAAGAATCCCTACTGCGACTGGTTCTGTCCCTTTGGCGCAGCCCAGGACTGTCTGGGATTGATGGGCGGCGCCAAAAACCGAACGCCAGAGCGTTTTCGCGAGGCCGCCCGGTGGTTTCAGCGGCTGTTGGCACTGGCTGCCATTGTCCTTGCTTTGGTGATGCGGAATCCCAGTGTTTCGAGTTATGAGATTTTTGGCGTGTTTTTCCGGCTCATCGGGTCTGATGTCCAGTTCGCTATTTTAGGACTCATCATGGTGGCCTCACTCTTTATCAAGCGGCCGTGGTGCAGGTATCTCTGCCCGATTCTACCGGTTACGGATTTCATCCGCCTGATGCGCAACTGGATCCGCGATGGAGTGAAGAGGCATTTTCGAGGAAACTAGTCGTGTCCGGGATTAAAACACAGACGAAAGTTAAAAAGTTGAAAGATAGTGCAATTTCTTCCCGGCCCCACAAATCGCGGGACCGGACGTGAACGCATCATCATGTTCCGTGCGGTGATTTTTCGAATGCCGCGTGAAAACCTGTCGGTAAAATTTGGCATCATTTCAACTAGATACTGTAACGGGGGCATATGAAAATCAAGCTGACCAGTGTTCTGGTGGACGATCAGGATAAAGCGCTGAGGTTTTACACCGGCGTCCCGGGATTTGTCAAGAAGCAAGACATCCCCATGGGCTAATACCGTTGGCTGACCGTGGTCTCTCCAGAAGGCTTTGTTTGCAGCGGGCATCCCGCTGACTGCATTCGCGGTTCCGGATGTTCAAACTGAATACGAACGACTGGTTAAGCAGTGGGTGGTTTTTAAGTCGGGTCCAACGGATATGGGACCGACAACGGTGGCTGTTTTTGAAGACCCGTGTGGTAATTTGATCCAGATCTATCAGGAATAGTATAAAGCTACTGGTCTCCAATATTACTGCAAGGACATTCATGTTTATTGCTGTGATTATTGTTTATCTGATCGGGACTGCTCTTCTGGGCATGGGACTGGGCAAGCGGATCAAATCTGCTACGGACTTTCTCATTGCAGGCCGCAATTTGGGCCTCGTTCTGATCACGGCGACTCTGGCGGCCATCCAGCTGGGTGCGGGAGTCATTCTTGGCGGCTCGGAACTGGGCGCTGAAAGTGGGATATGGCCAGGGACCTGGTACGGAATCGGATGCGGCGGCGGACTCATCCTTGCCGGATTGCTGGTGGCGGCCAAGTTACGGAGACAAGGGGGGATTGTACCCCTCGATTTTTTCGGGCAGCGTTACGGTGAGCGACGCTGGATCCGTGTGTGGGGGTGGCTCTCGAACATCCCCAGCCTGTTGGGCATTTTTGTGGCCCAGATTATGGCGGCAGGTTCCATCTTTCAGATTTTTGGTTTCAACTACACCCACGGCATCCTCATCTGCGGCGTCATCATCATGCTCTACAGCGTGGCCGGAGGCATGTGGGGTGTGGCAGTGACCAATTTTGTCCAGCTTGTCATTATCATCATTGGCATCCCCATCACAGCTGTGGCAGCCTTGATCCGGTTGAATGCGATGGGAACAGTGACAGCAGCCCAACTTGTCTCAACACCATTCATTCCACCGGGAATGTTCTCAAAAGCAGTGTTTATCATTCTTCCCTTTTTCATTGCCATCACTGTCTCATACGATGCATTTATGCGGTACCAGTCTGCCAAATCGGCCAAGATTGCACAGTGGGGATGTATTTTGGCCGGGATTATTGTGATTTTTATCAGTTTCTGTACAGGTTTTATCGGTGCGGCTGGCAGGGCGATTTTTCCCAATCTTGAGAGTTCAGCTGTTATGCCCCGGATGATCGAGGCGATGCTGCATCCACTGTTAGCAGGTCTGGTTGTCTCGGCGCTTCTTGCAGCGGCCATGTCGACGGGTAACTGTTTGCTGGTTTCGCTGGCCGGTACGTTCACACGCGATCTCTACAATATGGTTATCAACCCCAATGCCCGGCTGGATGAATTGAAGCATGCCAAAATCCTTTCGCGCTGCGTCATCATCCTCTCCCTTGCAGTCGGATTAATCATCGCCTTTCGTGCACAGGGGATCCTCTATACGATTATCATCTTCAATTACCCGTATATGGGCAGTATGCTGATTCCCCTTCTGGGTGGTTTGCTTTGGAAGCGGGCGACGCCCCGGGGCGCGATTGCTGCCCTCATTGCCGGCGGTCTCATTGGTGTGACGGCGTTTCTCGCCGGAATTCCGGGCCCTCTGAATGGATTGTTCAATGTGGATTTGGGGCTCTTTGCGGCTTATGCAGTCTCGGCTGTTGTTTTTATTACGGTGAGTTTGGCTTCGCCAGAAGAGATCAATTCCGATTTCAGGTAAGATGTAGGGGCGCGGCATGCCGCGCCCCTACGCGGATAATCCCGCTCTGATTTTATGATGCCCCGCCGGGGCGTCTC
>CAZDVF010000111.1:0-7962 GCA_964508725.1 uncultured bacterium
ACGCTGAAAGGTGCCTCAAAGGGTATTGAGTTCTATCTGAAGCCGGATCTCAAATCTTTGAAACCCAGTCTGATTATCGCAGCCATGGGACAAGCTTTCTTCAGTCTGAGTCTGGGGATGGGAACGATGATCACATATGGATCGTATGTCTCAAAAAAGGAAAACATCGTCTCATCAGCCGGATGGATTGCTTTCTTCGACACCTTCATTGCCATCCTGGCCGGTTTCATTATTTTTCCCGCCATTTTTTCACAAGGCATGGATCCGGCGCAGGGCTCAGGCGTCATGTTTGTTACGCTGCCTGTTCTTTTTGCGAAGATGCCAGGCGGATCAATTTTTGGAGCTTTCTTCTTTCTGCTGCTTTCCATTGCCGCTTTGACATCCACCATTTCGATACTTGAAGTTGCAGTAGCTTACTATGTTGATGAAAAGAAAGCGCACAGAAAGAAGATCGCCATTGTTGTCGGCGCGATTGCCTTTCTTATCGGCGTTCCATCGGCTTTGTCCAGCGGTAGCGTACCGCTCTTTACCCATCTTCCTCTGCTCAACATCGGCTTCCAGGATCTGTGGAATCAGATTTGGGGGAATTTGTCGCTCAGTATCGGCGCATTCTTCATTGCCATTTTTGTTGGGTATGTCTGGAAAACATCCAACGCACTCAAGGAGATCGCATCGGGGAATCCGAATTTCCGGTTTGCGCCGGTGTGGATTGTCGCCATCAAGTATATTGCTCCGTTGCTGATTCTTGTCATCCTTCTGGGGAGTTTTTTCTTCCAGTTGGGCTGATACAGTTTTCCCATTGTGGCGTATTGAAAAGGCCTCCGTTTCTGACGGAGGCCTTTTTTATGTTTGCGAGATAATCGTTTTCACTTTTAAATCTTAGACAACCGAAGGGGGATTAGGGAGTTCGTGTTATGAAAACAGTTTCGGCTCCTCCCGGGTGCTTTCGGAATCGGGGCGCCGCAGATAGATGAACCGATCCAAGAGCTGGATAAAGCGGCTCCAGGTTTTGCCCTGTCCACCATCCCGTTCCATGATGTGGGCCAGAGCGTTGGCTTTCGAGTCCATCTCGTCGGCGTAAAAGAGGATCATGGCTTCCAATGTCATGGGCAGGACAGGCGATCCGTGCTCCAGCTTGCCTTGATGGCTGAGAATCAGATGGATGACCTGTTTCTTGAGTTCGTCGGGGAATCCCGCCTGGCTTTTCTCCAGTTCCTCGATCGCGTCACGCACGTGTTGTGCGCCGATGGAGATGTGGCCCCAGAGCCGTCCTTCCTCCGTAAAATCGATGTAACCCGATTCGAATCCATACTCATCCAGTTTGCCGATGTCGTGCAGCAGCGCGCCGGTGATGAGCAGATCCTTGTGGACATCCGGATAGAGGGTTGACATGGTTTTACAGATTTCAACGAGGGCCATTGTGTGTTCCAGCAAACCACCGATGTAGGCGTGGTGCCAGAGCTTTCCGCCGGGCGCGTCGCAGAAGCGGTTGAGACGATCCGCATCGCCGAAGAAGACATCCAGAAGCCGGCGCAGGGCGACGTTCTGAATCTCTGATATCGTTTCCTTCAGGTGGGTCATCAGCGCTTCTGAATCCTGTTTGCCGCGCGGGATGAAAGTTGTGGGATCAACGTGATCTTCCGGCAGAGCGCCGCGGATCCGATCAAGTGTCAGCTGCAGACGATCCTTATACGACGAGACGGTTCCTTTCACTTTTACAATGCTGCCTTCGGCGATCTTTTCCGATACGCTCTGGGCGTCATCCCAAAGCATGGCTGTGATGCGGCCGGTTCGGTCGCCCAGCTCCAGCATCAGATACGGTTGGCCGTTTTGTTTCGTCCGCAGTTCCAGCTTTCGCACCACAGAGAACGCGATGAGGTGATCTCCCGGCTTCAAATCGGTGATGAATTTCGGTCTTTCAATCAGGTCGTCCATTTTCTCCCTCCGGTGAGAGTGTGAGCATCTCCCATCCTGAGTGAATGATTTTTGAAGTATCTGACAGTGTGGGATGGTAGAGGTGGCCAAGATAGAGCGGCACTTGATCGCGGTAATGGTCGTCCATGGGCTGCCCCGATTGCCCTGTCGGCAGCACAGCGATGGAGTTGTCCCAATCGGAAAGATCAATGATAAGCCGTGCCGATGCACCCCACGTTACATCGTACGATCCATTCAGGGCCGAGCCTGTGCAGTTGAGCGTGCTGGACGACCCGCCGAGAGGGAAGTCGCCCAGGCTGAATACGGTGTCCAGCAGCGGATGCAATCCCAAAGGATGACGCATCGTCAGCCGGTGAATGTCACCCCAGGTCCACTTGGCGACACTATCTTCGAAATGGGTTTTCAGTGTCTCGACAGCGTCATCGACACTACGCTTGATGATTGCCTCCTGCGTCTCAACCATTCCGGCTGTGGTCACATCGTCAAACCATACCAAATCCTTATCAGAAAGCATGATGTCGAGGCGGTGCAGGACGAAATCCTGGAGATCCAGGAACCGCTTGAAAAGCTGTTCGCCCAGCTCATCATGAAACGTGTTGGTCAGCAGCTTTTGCACCAGCACCGAGAAGAAGGCCGCCTCTGCGCTGCCCTCGCGCATCTGGCCGTCCCAGCGCAGGAATCGAACAACAATATCATCCCGCATCGGATCGCTCTTGTCTAATTTTTCCAAAACCGGCCGGAGCGCATCCCGAATCTGGCGGGCGAACGGATTTGTCATGTCGGCCTGCATGCGCTTGAAGAACATGAGTGAGACATCCGTGTTGTCTTCAAGCAGCTCGGCAATCCGGTCAGCTCGCGATGAGAGACAAGGCAGGAAGGAAATGGATGCGTTCGCCCGGCGAGAGAGAGCTCCATTGTTGGCCGAAGCGATGAATCCCTCTGGCGGATCAAATTGGCCGGGGAGCTTCTCGAAGGGGATGAAACCCTTCCATTTTTTAGATAAGTCGCTCCCATTCCGTGGAAGAAAAGGCGATCCGGCGATTCTGTGTGGAATGCGGCCGGCCATCTGCGCGCCGATATGACCGGCCGTGTCGGCGTAGAGAAACGTCCGCGGTGAGAGAATGCAGCGCTTCAAAGCATCGCGAAAACCGTTCCAGTCCACCGCCCGATTCAGCAGGAGGTTGGATAGAACATCGTCCCCCTTGTCCTGTCCTGTCCAGCGGACGGAGATGGCGTCTGTTACATGATCCACTCCGGTTTGATTTGAGATGACAGGTCCGTGGCGCGTCTCGAGAATCTGCAGGATGATTGGCTCGGCGTCCCGCACATTGATGGTGTCACGGATGACATCTGCTGCCGCGATTGCGTTACGGGATTCCAGAAACAGATCGACGTTGTCCACCCCGGCGTTGGTGATGCTCCATGCGATGGCAGAATTGTGTCCAACCAAGACGCAGGGCAGCCCCGGTAAAGTGAGACCCGAAACGTTGAGTTTTCCTCCGGTCAACCGGATCTCGTACCACATGGAAGGCGCAGAAAATATTGCGTGGGGATCACAGGCCAGAAGCGGTTTGCCTGTGGCTGTCCGATCCCCTGAAATGACCCAGGCGTTGCCCCCGCCAGCTGATCTGAGTTGTCCAGTCTGCAGAAAGAGTCTGTTTTGCAGGGCTGAAAACCCAGGCAAGGCAGTCCGATCTACCCGATTCAAAAAGCGTCGTATGTCGGGAGGGAAGAAGTCCAACGTTTTTGCCAGTCCGACCCGGTTGACCAGCAGGCCAAACACGGCGTCGCTGTCCCACCCACTGCTAGCATACCAGTCGAACCATCGGCTGACAGCGATGCAGTCCTCTGGCTTCCAGAATTCCGGTTCGTATGACAGGAGAAGACATTCCAGCGGGAGCTTGTCATGATGCTGTTCGAGAAAGGCGTTCACACCGCGGCAGTAGGCAGCAAGTACGCGATGCGATTCAGCCGAGAGTGTTCCAATTGTCCGCTGTGCGATGCGTGCGAAGCCCAGGGTGCGCATGAGGCTGTCTGAGCCCAGCGCCGAAGGGCCGATAATTTCGGCCAGTCGTCCATGGGCCGTTCTGCGCCATAAGTCCATTTGCCAGAGACGGTCCTGGGCGGTGACAAACCCTTGAGCGAAGAAGAGGGCGTCCTCGCTGTCCGCGATAATGTGGGGAATATGATACCCGTCTCGATACACGCGGACGGGCGATTGCAATCCCCGGGCAGTTAATTCTCCTGTGGTCACCGGCAGAGAGCGGGTGACCATCCGGTATCCCAGACCGCAGAGGATTGTGAGCCCTGCGCTGATAACCACAATAACCGTGATGAGTATTTTGAGTCCACGTTTCATATAGGCACTTGTAAATTTGGATGATGGTTTTGGGAGATTCTCGACCTTCCATTTTACGGATTGATCGCCTCAATGTCAAGCGCCAATCGGTGGGTTTTAATCGACGGAGTGAAAAGGCTTGAATTTCGTTCTGTCTTGTGTTACATTTTGATGTGTTTGGGAATTTCAACACGATTGATGTGCTGGAGAGTTGGTCCAAACAACAGGGTTCATGAATCGGTCTGAATGCTCAGGTATTAAAGGGCGCCTCAGATATTGATTGATCTTCAAACCACTGGCTCTGCCAGTGGTTCTCGATCCTAAACTGGTCAGCACTGACGTGCCTGTTTTGCGGGTGGTCGTTTACTTTTCGAAGGCCGCAACCGAATGCCTTTCAATTTTCGAAGGATGGTTTTCACTGGACACTCATGAAGTGAAATCACGCCACATGAATGCATAGGCTGACAAAAAGGCGTTGCCCTGCCCCTCCTGCATCAAAGGGAGTGTGTATTTTGTGATTGCAGATTTCGAGTCATCATCATGAAGACACAAGGCGTCATTTTCGATATCAAGAAATATTCCATTCACGACGGGCCGGGCATCCGCACGACAGTATTCCTGAAGGGGTGTCCGCTTTCGTGCTGGTGGTGTCACAATCCAGAAAGCCAACATCCCGAGCCAGAAACGATGGCGCTGTCGCGCCGAGAGATGTTGGCTGACAGCGCATCTGGCAGGACCGACGCCACTGTGGGACGCGTTACGACAGTGGATGAAGTGATCCGTGAGATCGAGAAGGACGCGCCATTTTACGACACATCGAGTGGAGGTGCGACCTTTTCCGGCGGCGAGCCGCTGGCGCAGTCTGACTTTCTCTGCGCGCTTCTTTCAGCGTGCCGCGAACGGGAGATCCACACAGCGGTGGACACGTCGGGCTTTGCGCCGCGTGAGGTGGTAGAGTCCGTCCGATTGCTGACTGATCTCTTCCTCTACGACCTCAAGCTGATGGACGATACGGCGCACATCCGGCACACCGGTGTACCGGTTAATCCGATTCTGGAGAATCTGAAATATCTGGCGGAACAGGACACGCAAATCCATATCCGCATTCCCGTGATTCCGGGCATCACCGATAGCGAAGAAAATTTTATCCGCATCGCCGAGTTTCTGTCCGACATCCCGACAGTGAAACAGATCGGCCTGCTACCCTACAACCGGCTGGGCGACGAGAAGATCCGCCGTCTCGGGCGAACGAATCCCATGAACGGTGCCGAGTCGCCGTCTGACAATCACATGCAGTCAATCCAGGCCCTGTTTGAAGAGAGGGGGTACAAGGTGCGCATCGGAGGATAACGCATGGACGAATGCATCAAATTTCTGCGCCAGCAAAGCCTGGACGCCAAGCCATCACTTTCGCCGGAGCGGGCTAAGCTGCTGACTGATTTCTACGCGAGCGGCGTAGCCGAGCGCGAATCCACACCCCTGGTACGGGCACTGGCGTTGAAGCATATTATGACGCACAAGGCTATCGCCATTGGCGAGGGCGAACGCATCGTGGGCGAGCGGGGACCAGAACCCAAAGCCACGCCGACCTATCCCGAAATCTGCGTCCACAGCCTCAAGGATCTGGACATCCTCAACTCGCGCGAGAAGATCTCTTTTTGTGTTGCAGACGAGACCAAGTCCACATACGAGGAGACGATCATCCCCTTCTGGCAGGGGCGGAGCATGCGCGAACGAATCTTCCGCGAGATGGACGCAGACTGGATCGCGGCCTACGAGGCCGGCGTGTTCACCGAGTTCATGGAGCAGCGGGCGCCGGGCCACACGGTGCTCGGCGACGTGATCTACAACAAGGGGATGGCCGATCTCAAAGCCGACATCCAAAAGGCCATCGATGGACTTGACTTCCACACAGATGCAGAGGCTCTGGCCAAGCGCGACCAGCTCAGGGCCATGTCCGTCGCAGCCGATGCGATCGTGACACTGGCCAACCGGTACGCTGAAATGGCCGAGTCCCTCGCCGGAGACGAAACGTCCCCCCAACGCAAAGGGGAACTGGAGGCGATCGCTGCAATGTGCCGCCGGGTGCCGGAGCATGCGCCGCAGACGTTCCGCGAGGCGCTACAAGCCTACTGGTTTGTTCACCTGGGCGTGATCACAGAGCTCAACACGTGGGACTCGTTCAACCCCGGCCGGCTGGATCAGCATCTCTATCCATTCTACCGCCGCGACATCGAAGCGGGCGTGCTGACCCGCGAGGAGGCAAAGGAACTCCTCCAGGCCTTCTGGATCAAATTCAACAACCAGCCCGCGCCGCCCAAGGTGGGCGTGACGGCCCAGGAGAGCAACACCTACACTGATTTCTGTTTGATTAACCTGGGGGGCGTGAAGCCCGATGGATCGGACGCGGTGAACGAGCTGACCTATCTCCTTTTGGACGTCATCGAAGAGATGCGTCTCTTGCAGCCCAGCTCCATGGTCCAGGTCAGCAAGAAGAGTCCCAACCGGTTTGTACGGCGCGCTCTGAAAATTATCAAAACCGGATTCGGCCAGCCTTCAGTGTTCAACACGGACGCCCTGATTCAGGAGATGCTCAGGCAGGGCAAATCCCTGATTGACGCGCGTTGCGGCGGGGCCAGCGGATGCGTGGAGACGGGGGCGTTCGGCAAGGAGAGCTACATCCTCACAGGGTATTTCAACCTGGTCAAGGTGCTGGAGATCACACTCAATAACGGTGTCGATCCCCGCACAGACAAGATGATCGGACTCACGACCGGTGATCCGGAATCTTTCGATTCGTTCGATGCACTCTTTCATGCTTTCCAAACGCAACTTCACCACTTCATCGACATCAAGGTCAAGGGCAACCGGATCATCGAGCGGCTGTGGGCCGAACACTTGCCCGCGCCGTTCATGTCCCTGCTCATCAACGACTGCATCGAAAAGGGCATGGACTACAACAACGGTGGCGCGCGGTACAATTCGTCCTACATCCAGGGCGTGGGTCTGGGCAGCGTCACGGATGCGCTGTCGGCGCTTAAATTCCACGTTTTCGACGCCAAGACGCACGCCATGGCCGAGATCCTGTCTGCGCTCCGAACCAATTTCGAGGAATCCGAACCGCTCCGCCTCCACTTATTCGAAGACACGCCCCGGTACGGCAACGACGACGACCGGGCCGACGAGATCCTCAAACAAGTCTTCGAAGCCTTCTTCGCGGAAGTGGACGGCCGGCCCAATACCAAGGGCGGGCATTTCCGTATCAATCTGCTGCCCACAACCGTCCATGTGTATTTTGGCAGTGTGACAGGCGCCACACCGGACGGCCGGAAGTCCGGGATGCCCCTCTCCGAAGGCATCTCACCGGTGCAGGGCGCGGATACGCACGGGCCAACGGCGGTCATCAAGTCCGCGTCAAAGATCGACCATCTCCGTACCGGAGGCACGCTTCTCAATCAGAAGTTTACGCCCCAGCTTCTCGAAGACGACGCGGGCATCGAGAAGGTGATGCATCTGATCCGCACCTACTTCAGCCTGGACGGTCACCACATCCAGTTCAACGTGGTGCGGGCCGAAACCCTGCGCAAGGCCCAGGCCAAGCCGGAAGAATACCGCGACCTGATCGTCCGCGTCGCCGGCTACAGCGACTACTTTGTGGATCTGGGAACAGATCTGCAAGAAGAGATTAT
>CAZDVF010000112.1:0-7924 GCA_964508725.1 uncultured bacterium
CCAGTTTAGGATCGAGAACCACTAGCTGAGCTAGTGGTTTGAAGATCAATCAAAAGCCGCACAATATGATTGCTTCTATCACTGATGGATCGTCTTTCAAACATACATGGAGCAACATTAAAGCGTTGTTTCGTTAACCTCCTTAATATCATGTGTGAAGTAATCATCGACTGTATAACAGATAATTTCATATCGGCTATATTCGAAGATCTGTTGACGGGAGAAATTTTAATAACTTAAGAAATTATTAAACCGAATTCAAGAACTTTCTGATATGAGCAATAATCAAAAATACAGTCAGAAATTAAATGCGCTTATCTTATCTATAGACTTCAAAATCTCAACTCACGTTCCAATTCAGCCACATTGATGGATCAATCATTACAAAAATTAACTTGACATTACATTCATTTTATTGTAAATTTTTCGGAATCTTTATAAAGCACTTGAAAACAACTTTTGTCAAGGAGGAACATCCGAATGAAACGACCAATTACCATCATATGCTTTATCATTCTCATCGGAATATTGTGGCTCGTAGGATGCCAGCAACCTGAAGTCACAAGTGCCAAGATGGCATATAAACAATCCGATTACGATAAAGCAATCCAACAGTGCCAAACAGCTCTTGAGAAAGATCCAACAAATGCAGATGCCTATTTTATTTTGGGGCAAGCCTACGGTAAAAAGGGCATGTTCAAAGAGATGAATGAATCATTTTCAAAATCGCTTGAAAATAAACCGACATATGCCCAGCAAATTGAGCAGCATCGCACTAAATATTGGATTGATATTTTTAACAGCGGTGTTAATTATATCAAACAAGATAATATGCAGGAAGCGGTCAATAAATTTAAATTAGCTATCGAAATCATGCCCGACAAAATCAACAGTTATAAAAACCTGGCCTATGCTTATACGCAACTCGAACAGAACGACAAGGCAATTGAGACATATCTGAAAGCTGCAGAAATCGATCCAAGCGATATGGATATTAGAAATTCAATCGGCGTCCTTTATTACCAAACCGAGCAATACGAAAAAGCTGTCGAGGCCCTTCAAGTGGTGATCGATAACACTGATCCTATTTCGGAAGCATATACAGATGCATTGTACAACATGGCCTACGCATACGATCTGATGGGCGAATCTGAAAAAGCCATCGGCGCTTATAAAACGGCATTAGCTGATAATCCCAATGACAAGGATCTTATATTCAACATGGGCCGTCTGTTTTACATGCAGGATAAATACGATCAAGCCATCGAAACGTTCGAGCAAGTCCTCCAGATCGATCCAAATGACTTTGAGGCAAACATCAACATTGGTAATGCTTACGTCACCATGGCCGAGAAAATGTACAGTGATGCCACAGCAACCGACGATCGGGGCAATCTGCTTTTACCAGAAGCGGAAAGCGCTCAAAAACAACAAGAAGCCATTGCCATATTCCACAAGTCCATTCCCAAACTTGAGAAATCAACGCAACTGAAACCAGATAATGCCAATGCATGGCAGTTATTGGGCGTTGCTTATGTCCGTGTCGGAGAAATCGAGAAAGGTCAAGAAGCCTTTGACAAAGCCGAGCAACTGGGCGCCGAATAATCTACATCTTTTTTTATTGTATTCAAGGCCGAGAAGTTTGCTTCTCGGCCTTTTTCATTGGGCTGAGTAAACGAATCGACTGTATCGCTCGTATATTTGATAGAAGTGGCCCTTCGGGAGTTGTGATCCATGAACGACATCCAGTTGATCCGAGACTGTTTAAACGGAGACACAAACAGTTTTGGCCCAATCGTCCGAAAATATGAGGCTTTGCTCTTGCGAACAGCGTTTCGATATTTGGGAAACTGGGATGACGCTCAAGACGCCACCCAAGATGCCTTTGTCAAAGCATACAACGCCCTTGAATCCTACGATCAAAGCCGTAAACTGGCTGTTTGGCTTCACCGCATCCTTGTCAACACTTGCCTGGATCGATGTCGTGCACAGACTCTACGGCTCAGGAAACGCGAGCACCACATATATCCCGAAGGATCATCTCAAAACACCTTGGACCGCATCGCTGAAAAAGAGATCATTCAAAAAGCCCTGGCTCGGCTTTCAATAAAAAGACGTCAGGCTTTCACACTCATCGATCTTGAGGGTTATTCCAGCTCAGAAGCGGCGTACGTGATGGGTTGTTCCGAGTCCACAGCACGCGTCACGGCAATGAAGGCCCGAGAAAAATTAAAAAAGATTTACATGGAATTAACCGCACATGATCGATAATTGGAGGTTTCCGATGATCTGTCGCACTGCTCGACAATTGTTGGCACAGGGGCCGGAACATTTAACAATGAGGAGAAAAAATCGCCTCGAACATCATCTGGAATCCTGCCCAAAATGCCGCAAGGCTGAAGAGTCCCTCAACTTGTTTGCGAGGGAACTTCTATGCGCTCGGAAGATCACTCTCCCGGAAGAGATGTCAAGCACGCTATGGCCATCCGTTTTCGCCCAGATTCATGCAACACATGTCGAATCGGCACATTCACTCCGGAAACGCCGCTACCGTCTAAAAGTGCGCTTTCCTGTCTGGGTTTATCCCTCACTGGCCACAGCATGTGCGCTTGCCATCATTTTTCTCATGCATCCCTGGCGAAAAGAGTTAATCCCAGTGCCCACATCAGCCTGTTGGACCACTTCGACTGTTCAACACGCAGAAATCGATGGGCGTCATGCTCGGGTCTCCATTTTCCAAACAGATAATCCGAACATGACCTTTATCTGGCTCGAAGAAAACAATGAGATAAATGGAGGATAAATCCATGCGTGATATGTGGAAAAGATTCAGGTCCATTTGCATCATTGGTGCGGTAGTCTTATGGATTCCGCTTCGGCTGTTAAGTCAGATTCAGGCACCTACCGTGGTCTTCACCATCGCCTACATATTTGAAGCCAAATCCAACGGAGGCCAACTGGAATTCCCCCTGCTGCCTGGAGAAACTGCCATCGCAACTTTGGATAGCCTCAGCGAGACGGCCCAGGATTACACGGAAAAGCTCAAGTCCATTTACTCGTTCAATCATTTCAGCCTGCTGACAACGCTGGGGGGTGGATTTTCCATCGGTCTGACCGACAGAGATGGCGACTCCCAGCAGGTTCAGATTTACGGGGACAAAAAACACCTGTTTTACCTCTCCATGACGTGCGGCTCGGGTCCCGAGGACGGCCTTCTCTCGATGCGCATCGAGACACAACTCGATACGACCACACAGCAGCACGACAAGTTCCCAGATTCCAACCGGATTTATCTGTTCAAAACGCTCTGCACTGTTCAGCATAGCCGGCCCCTGGTCATCGGACGTCCCATTTCAATTTCAGGAGGAAAGAAACGGGCGATTTTTCTGGTTCTGACAACCTTCTTCCACAAACTCGACCAAAAGGAAAACTACCCGCGGATCGTCGCCGATTACAGACGTGTGATCCAACTTTCTGTCAGCCGGCACGACATGGGGGGACGGCATCTTTTTAAGGCTGTTAACCACTACTTTCAAACCAAGTTGAACCGTAAGGACATACTCGATTTCGATGCCATTTATCCTGCACCTCCGCCACCGCCACCGCCACCTCCGAATAGAGAGGACTTTCCTGTCTTCGTCTCGTTCGATACGCCCCCGGAACCGATTGGCGGCTACCAGGCGATTCAGAAACACCTGATCTATCCGGAACTGGCCCGAAAAGCCGGCATCGAAGGACGGGTTCTTGTCTGGGTCAAAATTGACGAGGAGGGCAAGGTCATTCAGACACGTATTCTTAAATCGTTGGGACCCAACTGCATTGACCAGGCGGCGATGAACGCTGTCAGTTCCATTCGGTGGACACCGGCCATGTCTCAAAACAAACCGGTCACTGTGTGGGTGGCCGTGCCCGTCGATTTCAGACTGAAATAGCTCCGCCCGGCTGCCAATCGCAAAGGTTTGGACAGAGCGCCACACGTCTTTCGACTGTTTGGCGTCTCACTCCTTCGGATTGACTCAGGATAGGAGAGGACACGCTCCTGGTTCTCTGGGACACATTCTCCCATTCAGGCAAAAGGCGTTCGGGCCTTCATCAAAAACAAATCCATGGTGACGACAACTGCCCCGGCCCCACACCGGGGCAGCTTGATCTTGCGCCAGGGAGGGAAGAAACACGATGAAACAGTACAGACTGATCCTTATGTCCATTTTGATCGGAAGCCGGGCCGCTGCTCAGCCGACATTGGTCTCCGACTCTTTCTTTCGCCACTACATTTCAAGCCGGTACGACAGCGCATACGCGGCACTCACGAACGACCTGAAACGCAATCCCGACGATGCTGAACGACTCTTCTTTCTGGGGAAGACCTGCCTGGTGCTCGGCCAGCCTGAACGAGCCCGCAGCGCCTTCCAACGAGCACAGGGTCTCAACCCAGCCGACGCCCGGATCAAAGAGGGCCTGGCCCACGCGTTCGAAGAACAGGGCATGACCGGTGAAGCCATCGACATGTATCGAACGCTGGCCCGGCAGCATCCGGAAAGAACGCACGTCCATCTGAAACTGGCTTCCCTTCTCATGAAGCAGAGGGATTACGGATCCGCCGTCTCCGTGCTCAGACCATTCATGTCTTCCGTCCCCATGAATCCTGCTGCCTCTGCGCTTCTGGCCCGGGCGTACATCAAGACAGCGGTCTGCGACAGCGCTGTCATGGCCGCAACGTTGGGAATGGCCGGCGACAGCACCAGCTTTCCTGTTTGTCTGAACCTGGGTATCGCCCTGTACATGCAAAAATCGTTCGAATCGGCCGCAACCGCTTTGGAACAATCAGCCAAGCTCAGCAGCCTCTCGGACGAACCCAGATATTACCTAGGCCAGACCTATCTTGAACTGGAACGGTTCGACGAGGCCATCCAACAGTTCAAGGAATGCGCTGACCGCCGTGGATCCTACATGATGAAAGCCTTGCAGACTCTGACCATCATCCAGTACCAACAGGGACGCCTGGACGAATGCATCCAAAGCGCCAACTCGTTTCTGGAGCATCGAGGAGACGAGTACAAGGCGCTCGTCAGTCTCTACAAAGCGCGGGCCCTGTCTGATCTGGAACGGTTCAACGAGGCAGGAGCGCAGTTTGAGACAACACGCAATCTATCGGACGCGCCCTTTGTCCGGAGCATTCTGTTCTACCACGCACTGAACCATTTCATGCAAAACGAGTATCCCGAAGCCATCAAGATGTATCGTCGCGTCATTACCCTCGATCCAAAATCCATCCACGCCTACTACAATCTGGCGCTGGTCTACGACGACTACTACGCGGACAAAACAGTGGCCATTCAAGCGTATGAGAAATTTCTGTCTGTGGCGGGAAACACGCCCCGCGCGCGCAAGCTGGTGGATGCAGCCCGCCAGCGGCTCCGCACACTCCGCGAAAAACACTTCTTCGATAGAAAACACTGATTGGAAACGGAATGACGCAATGAGAAAAATGCCTGACCTCAGGCATTTCTTTCGAGGAGACATCGGACCTTTTCATGCACCCATGGCGCATCCGTTAAAAAGCGCTGTTTCTGGATGGTCAGTAGATTTGGCAACGTGTCATCTCTCTTGGCTCTATCTCCGTTTTGGGACACCAAAAGAAGCAGCGGACACTCCGGCGCCTGTCTCTCAAGCATGTTAAGAAGACGCCAGTTGCTGCCAACAAGCCACGACTCTGACAAAACAACCAGATGGTATCGATCCCATTCTATATCAGAGGTCATCTGTTCTTCAGAAGGAATCGTCTCCACCCGGTACCATGGATTGTCAAGAATCACGCGCACACGTTCTCCGACTTCAGGTTCGCCCAACACCAGAATATGAGCGGCGGATTCCTGTTTGAGGAGATCTTTTAAAATCCGTACCAGTTCAAATACCCGGAACGGCTTGATCAATGTGGCATCATAGGCTTGTTCCTTCTCGTCCTGCTTGTGATCGTCAAATCCGAATGCCGACATGAGAACGATCCGGACGTGCGGAACCAATTCGCGAAGCTTCGCCGCCAGAGTCAAACCATTCATGGGAGCCATACACACATCAGACACGACCAGCCCACAGGGATGGGACTGAAATATGTCCAGAGCCTCAAGGCCGCTGCCCGCTTCATGTACTGCAAATCCAAAACGTCTAAGTCCAATGGCCAGTGAAGTCAAGACGTTCTTTTCGTCATCTACCAAAAGAACATGCGGTGCATCGGCCTGTATCTGCGTAATCTGCATGGCACAGGAGGAAAAGACAAATACTATGCCAGGGAAGCCAGCCAGAATCGCTTAAAATTGATCTCTTATTTTCAATAGGTTAGATCGGATGTGGAATGAAAGAACGCAGAAAGGAATCCGCCTGGTTTGCACATTGAGATCAGTCAGATCACAGTTTGGAAATCCAGTCTGTCAAGGGGAGATCACAGAACTGATTTATTCTTTCTTCCTGGGCTCGATGCCGTACGACTTCAGTTTCCGCCAGAGTGTTGTAGTTGAGATCCCCAGGATCTGCGACGCCTGTTTTTGGTTCCAGTTGTAATGCTCGAGGGCGCTTAAGATGTGACCTTTCTCCAGTTCTTCGAGTGTTACCTCACCCTGATACACATTCGAGATCGGCGCACTCTTGGCGGGGCCGCCCACAGAAGAAGGCAGATCTTCAGGCATGATAACGTTGCGGTTGGTTAAAATCACAGCACGTTCAATTACATTCTCAAGTTCACGAACATTTCCTGGCCAGTCATAGCGAGACAAAAACTGTAAAGCTTCAGGAGAGATTGAGACGACCTTTTTCTTTGTGCGTTTGGTATATTTGTCCAAGAAGGTATTAGCCAGGAGGGGGATGTCATCTCGCCGTTTTCGGAGCGGCGGCATATGAATGGGAATCACGTTGAGACGGTAATAGAGGTCCTCACGAAATCGCCCATCCTCAATGGCCTTCTCCAGATCCAGATTGGTCGCAGCCAAAAGGCGGACATCTACATAGAGTGGGTCGTTCTCTCCCACGCGGCGAATTTCACCATCCTGGAGGAATCGGAGCAGCTTGACCTGTGTCAAAGGCGCTGTCTCACCCACTTCATCCAGAAAGAGAGTGCCTCCGTTGGCCTCCTGAAAGAGCCCCCGTTTATCGCGGATGGCGCCGGTGAAAGCGCCTCGCACATGTCCAAACAGCTCGCTTTCCTGCAAGTTTTCCGGCAGCGCGCCGCAATTAATCGTGATAAATGAACGGTTTTTCCGGCGGCTGTTCAGATGGATGGCCTTGGCAATAAGTTCCTTGCCAGTCCCGCTCTCGCCGGAAATCAATACTGTGCTATCGGTTTGGGCCACTTTGGAGACCATGGAAAGCACATCCAGCATCTCGTTGGAATTGCCCACAATATTCTCGAATCGGTACTTCTCTTTCAACTCTTCCTGAAGATGCTCCACCTCGATTAAAAGTTGCTTCCGTTCGAGAGCCTTGTCCACCACGATGAGGAATTCATCTTTATTGAAAGGTTTCTGAATGTAATCGTATGCGCCGGATTTCATGGCCTCAACGCCGCTCTCCACAGTGCCGAAGCCAGTCATGACAATCACTTCGGTGATGGGATTGGACTCCTTCGTGGCACGGAGCACCTGAAGTCCATCTGTTGGTTTCATCTTCAAGTCAGTGATCACCAGATCGAACGGGGATGAAGTAATCTTTTTTTCTGCCTCATCACCGCTGGCGGCCTCTTCGACCTTGTATCCGGCTTTTGTTAGAAAAAGAGAGAGTGTGGATCTAACAGATTTCTCATCGTCAACAAGTAAAATATTGGCCATGGGCACCCGTTTCTTTTAATGTGTGATGAACATAACCGCCAAGATGAATTATCGAGTAAACGACCACCCGCAAAGCGGGTGGCTTTGAATTCACCGCGTAGCGGTGG
>CAZDVF010000113.1:0-5453 GCA_964508725.1 uncultured bacterium
TGCCTACTTTGAATTCACCGCTACGCGGTGAATTCAAAGCCACCCGCTTTGCGGGCGGTCGTTTGCTTGATGACTGAATGAATCTGTGGTTTTCGCGTGTGGGGTGTCAATAAAAAAGAACTTGCATAACTTTAAGGATTTATGTAAATTCTAAAGTTTTTCGGTAATCGGTGTTGATTGAAATTGTATGTTTGATGAACTAATTGAAAAATTTGACCTGGCTGTCAAGAAACTGCGGGGCGTTGGCAAGTTAACGGATCGGAATATCGTCGAGTCGATGCGTGAGATCCGGCGTGTGCTGCTCGAAGCGGATGTGAATTACAAAGTCGTTAAAGACTTTGTTTCTGAAGTTCAGTCCAAAGCTGTGGGCGAAGAGGTGCTACGCAGCGTCACACCTGGCCAGCTCGTTGTGAAATTTGTCCACGATGAACTGGTTCAGCTTTTGGGCAAGGCCAATATTCCTCTTCATTTTGGTAATGTTCCACCGTCTGTCCTGATGGTCGTTGGTCTCCAGGGATCAGGCAAGACGACATTTGTTGGTAAACTGGGTGTCCACCTTCGCAAGAAGGGACGTCATCCTTTATTGGTTGCCGCTGATATCTATCGTCCGGCCGCCATAGATCAGCTTGTCATTTTAGGAAAAACGGCCGATATCCCCGTGTTTGAACAGGGAACCGCAAAGCCCGTCAAGATTGCTCGATCTGCGATTTCGTTTGCGCGTCAGCATGGATATGACACGCTGATTCTCGACACTGCGGGCCGTCTGCACATCGACGAAAAGATGATGGACGAACTGGGAGAACTGAAGTCGGTCATCAAGCCGTCCGAGATTCTCTATGTTGCCGATAGCATGACGGGTCAGGACGCTGTCCGATCTGCCCAGGCCTTTCTCGACCAGCTCGATTTTGACGGGATCGTCCTTACCAAGATTGATGGTGATGCCAAAGGTGGAGCGGCTCTGTCAATCCGGGCGATAACACAAAAGCCCATCAAGTTCATCTCTTCCGGTGAGAAGCTGGATCAAATGGAGCCGTTTCACCCAGACCGGATGGCTTCACGGATTCTGGGAATGGGTGATGTTGTCACTCTGGTTGAGAGAGCACAGGAAACAATTGATGAGAAGAAGGCCGAGAAACTCGCAAAAAAACTGCGTAAGCAGGCCTTTACTTTGGAAGATTTTTACGATCAGATGCAGCAGGTCCGAAAAATGGGGCCACTGAATCAGATTACCGCCATGATGCCCGGCATGGGACGCAAAATGAACGGGCTGCAAGTGGATGAAAACACCCTGGTCAACATCGAAGCCATGATCAACTCAATGACGATTGAGGAACGTCAGAAGCCAGGCGTTATTAATGGGAGCCGGAGGAAACGTATCGCAGCCGGCAGCGGAACCAGTGTCCAGGAAGTGAATCGCCTGCTCAAACAGTTTCAAATGATGCAGAAGATGATCAAGCAAATGAGCCGATTCGGATCAAAACAGATGCCGCAAGGTTTTCCGATGGGCATTTAGTTTGTTGAGCGCTTAACGACTGGATTCTTTTTTCTGACAATCGAGGAATTCTGATAAGCAGCTGAAGACAATGAGCCGAAACGCGGTTTTAAATTGACTGAAACTCAAGTTTGGATGGAATCAACAGGATGTAACACAAGGAGGATTGTTTGGCAGTAAAGATACGGTTAACACGCATGGGCCGGAAGAAACGGCCGTTTTACAGAATAGTGGTTACAGATTCGCGGTCTCCGCGCGATGGACGCTTCATCGAAAGAATCGGGACGTACGATCCATTGTTGCAATCCTCCCAGGTTGAAGTGGACGCTCAGCGCGTCAATTACTGGCTCGACCAGGGAGCCATTCCTTCGGATACGGTGCGCAGTTTGCTCCGCCATGAAGGAATTCTGTATCAGCGTATTCTGACTAAAAAGGGACTGGATGAAGCGCAGATTCAGGAAGAGATGAAGAAATGGGAAGTTCTTCAGATCGAACGGAAGCGACGCGCTGAAGCGAAAGACGAAGCTAAATCAAAAAAGAAAGCCAAAGCAGAAGAAACTGAAATACCCCCTGATGAGGTCAAGACAGAAGAAACCGAAACACCTTCCGAAGAAACCAGGGCCGAAGAAACGGAAACGCCGCCTGAGGAAGCCAAGGCTGAAGTCCAGGTGAATGAAGAAGAACCAAAGCCTGAAGAAAAATCCAAATCCATTTCTGATCAGGATCAGCCAAAAGCAGAAGAACAAGAAAAAGAAATGACGGAGCAAGAGCCAGAGGCAGACAAGCCACCAGATTTGAAGCAGGAAGAGCCGTCAGCAGCTGAAGAAGCAAACGAAGCTGAAACGCCTGATAAGGCGGATGAGAAATAGTACGAGGCAAACGTTCGCCGAAGATGCGTCTCGATGTATTTGTGTTTCATTGACATCCATTTGATCAACGCGTCATTGTTTTAATCCTTGACACGCGTTCGCACGGTATACCGTATGTGACAATCTCGTCGAACACGCGTTGAAGATTGAGTCCGGGGCGGAAGCGACACTGATTAACGAGGAGGGTCGGACAAGATGAAAGAGTTCGTCGAATACATCGCAAAACACTTGGTGGACAAACCTGAGGCCGTAACAGTCACCGAAATCGAAGGCGAGAAAACAACGGTTTTCGAACTTCGCGTGGGTGACGGTGATCTTGGGAAGGTAATCGGGAAAAAGGGGCAGACCGCCAAATCCATCCGAACACTTTTGGCGGCTGCTTCGGCCAAAAGGGGCAAGCGTTCTGTTCTTGAAATTTTAGAATAGACACAGAAAACGATGCAGGGCCGAGGATGATGGGCGGTGATCTGGAGCTGGTTTTAGTTGGGCGAATCGTTCGGCCTCACGGTGTTCGCGGTGATTTGAAAGTATTGCCTCTGACCGACTGGCCTGAACGATTCGAATCGTTGACGACCGTCCATCTGAAATCGGTAAAAGAGAACTGTCGTAAGGTAAAAATTCAAAATGTTCGGTTTCAGAAAAACGGAATCATCCTCAAACTGGCCGAAGTTGACAATATCGATACAGCCGAGATGCTGAGAGGTTATGAGCTGTACGTCTCGCCAGACCAGATTCCACCACTGCCTGAAGGATATGTCCACCTGCACGACCTTATCGGTCTTAAGGTCTTGACCGACAGCGGCGAAATAATTGGCGAAGTAACAGACATACTCAAAATACCGGCCCATGATGTCTATGTGGTCAGTCTCGGTGAGAAAGAGATCTTAATACCTGCTGTCAAGCAGTTTGTTAAATCGGTGGATCTCGAAAAGGGGGAAGTGATCATCACACCAATTGAAGGGCTTTTGGATTAACGATGCGGATCGATGTGGTTACGCCCTTCCCGGAGATGATTCGCGGATTCTTTGAAGAGAGCATGTTGCGTCGCGCACGGGAAAAGGGCGCAGCAGAGATTACTGTGTGGGATCTTCGGGACTTTACGACCGACAAACACCGAACGGTGGATGATTATCCCTATGGTGGAGGGGCCGGTATGGTCATGAAACCGGAGCCCTTTTTTCGTGCAATGGATCAGATCCGGGTGGCCAGTCATTCTGGCAATCCCAGAGTGATTTTCCCGACGCCACAGGGTGTCCGATATACGCAAAAGATGGCGCAGACATTATCGGAAGAAGAACATTTGGTTTTCTTGTGCGGCCATTATCGCGGCGTAGACGAACGTGTCATTGAAGCACTTGTCACTGATGAGGTCTCCATTGGTGATTATATTTTGACCGGAGGTGAACTGGCTTCGGCTGCGATGATCGATTCTGTCATCCGCTTGTTGCCCGGCGTGCTGGGAGATTTTGATTCAGCCCAGGGCGATTCATTCTCGTGCGGCGGGCTCGACTATCCACATTATACCCGACCCGAAGAGTACAAGGGGCTGCGTGTTCCCGAAGTGCTACTCTCGGGACACCACGCCAACGTGGCAGTATGGCGCAAGGAACAGTCGCTGAAAAGGACACAAGAGCGACGTCCCGATTTACTCGGAAAGGCATCAAACCATGCCAGGACAGACCAGGATTAATGGTCCGTTTTGGTAAAATTGGATGATAAAGGACAGGGTGCTTCCGGTTTGGAAACACCCGATCAAATTTGACAAGAACATCAATGTTGTTTCAGGAGGTTTAATCGAATGGATGTACTGGATATGGTGGTCGCTGACCAGTTGAAAACGGATATCCCTGATTTTGATCCCGGCGACAACGTGGACGTTCACATCCGCGTCATTGAGGGTGAAAAAGAACGTATTCAGATTTTCCGTGGACTGGTTATTCAGCGGAGCGGAAATGGTGTCAATGCGACTTTTACTGTTCGTAAAATTTCGGGTGGTGTTGGTGTTGAGCGGGTTTTTCCATTGCACTCGCCTCGCATTGCCAAGATTGAGCGTACGCGGCAGGGTAAAGTCCGTCGGGCCAAGCTGTTTTACATTCGGAAGTTGCGTGGCAAGGCTGCCCGTATCGAAGAGAAGCGGTAGAGGTCTGCAAGCGCTTAATTGGAACGATGATATCCCGCAATTTTGGCCCCAGCCACCCATATGGTGCGCGGGGCCTTTTTATTGACATATGGGTGGTTTGATGTTTCCTGAAACAATGCTCGAAAGTGTTCGATCGGCACAGCGAGTTGCCGTCTTGACCGGTGCCGGGATCTCGGCCGAAAGCGGCGTGCCGACGTTTCGGGGAGAGGAGGGACTCTGGAAACAGTATCGTCCCGAAGATCTGGCCAATGTTGATGCCTTCCTCCGTAATCCTCAACTCGTGTGGGAGTGGTATGCCTGGCGGCGCAAACTGATTCAGGAGGTCTGCCCCAATCAGGGCCATATTGCCTTGGTCGAAATGGAGAACAGGATCCCTGCATTCCATCTCATTACACAGAATGTGGATGGGCTACACCGCAAGTCAGGCAGCCGGCATATCCTCGAGCTTCATGGCAATATCATGCTGAGTCGGTGTATGGATTGCCACACTGAAATCGATACGCTTCCACTTGAAGAAGAAAGCGTCGTTCCACGGTGCGCATGCGGCGGGATGTTGCGTCCAGCAGTTGTCTGGTTTGGCGAAATGCTGCCCCGGGATGTGCTCCGGCAAGCGTTTGAGGCAGCCGAGGCATGCGATCTCTTTTTCAGCATCGGAACTTCAGCTCTGGTGCAGCCTGCTGCGTCTCTTCCGCTCATCGCAAAACGGGCCGGAGCATACGTGGTTGAAATCAATGCCGGACCGACAGTGATATCCGGACAGGTTGATTTGTTCCTCGAAGGCAAGGCAGGGAACATTTTGCCTGCGCTTGTCCGCCAGGTCTGGGGTGTCCAGTGAAAATAAAGACGATGCTTGAAGATAAATTGAAAAGTGTTCCGAAGCTTCCAGGTGTGTATCTGTTGAAGGACCGGTCAGGAACCATCCTTTACGTGGGCAAAGCTAAAGTCCTCAGAA
>CAZDVF010000113.1:5463-7794 GCA_964508725.1 uncultured bacterium
TTCTCATTTTCATCCCGGACGGGCGGAAGATCTCCGGCACCGCCGCCTGATGGCGAAGATCACGGATTTTGAGACGGTGATCACTGATTCGGAGACAGAAGCGCTCATCCTCGAAGCCAATCTGGTCAAGGAGCATCGCCCGCGGTACAACGTCAATCTCAAGGACGACAAGAGTTATCCCTATATTCGCGTGACCATCGATCCGTTTCCCCGCATTTTCGTCACACGAAAGATTGTGCGTGATGGATCCAGCTATTTTGGCCCCTACACGGATGTGGCAGCCCTCCGTTTATTGATTACTGCTAGTCGTCGCATTTTTCCGATACGGACGTGTGCCCTTCGCATTGATGAACACAGGATCCGACAAAAAAAATACAAGGTGTGCCTCAACTTTCACATCGGCCGGTGCAAGGGCCCCTGTGAGGGATTGATTTCACAGAAGGAGTACAGACGCATCGTTGATCTGGCGGTGGCATTCATTCAGGGTAAAAACAGACAGCTTGTTCAAGATCTGGAAACGCGCATGAGCAAGTTGTCCGCATTACGGCAATATGAAGAGGCCGCCCGCGTGCGGGATCAGATCCACGCTGTATCTACATTCCAGTCCCGTCAGAAAATCGTGGATGCGTCGGCAATCGATCGCGATCTGGTCGCTGTGGCTGTTGAAGACGGCGATGCATGCGGCGTGGTCTTTGATGTGCGGGACGGCAAGATGACCGGTCGGCATCATTTTTACCTCGAAGGCGTGGAGGGGCAGTCCGGAGACGCCATTGTAGATTCGTTCCTCAAACAGTACTACCTGCGGACGGATATCATTCCGCGCGAGATTCTGATCGATACAGATTTTCCAGATCGGGATGACATTGCAGCGTGGCTTTCACAGCGACGCGGATCAGCGGTCTCCATCCACGTCCCTAAAATCGGAACAAAAGCGCACTTGTTGCGCATGTGCACTGATAACGCCAAGCTCCTTTTGGATGAATTGAAACGCCAGAGGGAGCAGCGAGGCGACTGGATCGCACCGTCCGTCAGGGCGTTGCAAGCGGACCTGGGGCTTGCGCACCCTCCAAAGCGCATCGAAGCATTCGATATTTCCAACATTCAGGGGACGGATACAGTAGCCTCACTGGTGGTGTTCGTTAACGGCAAGCCGAAGAAGTCCAACTACCGGAAATATATCATCCGCACGGTTGACGGCGCTGATGATTTTGCATCCATGGCTGAAGTGGTCCGCCGCCGTGTGACGAAACTTCTCCGTGACAAGTCGCCGATGCCCGATCTCTTCCTGGTGGACGGCGGAAAGGGGCAGCTTTCGGCTGCGGTGTCCGTCCTCATTCATTTGGGTATTCCCGATCAGCCAATCATCGGATTGGCCAAGCGGCTGGAGGAGGTCTTCATGCCGGCTGTTTCAGATCCGCAAAACATTCCAAAATCATCGCCCAGTCTTTATCTGCTTCAGCGGATTCGGGATGAAGCGCATCGGTTTGCAGTCACGTTCCACCGCCAGCGGCGGAAGAAACGAACGATCCACTCTGTGCTGGATGACATCCCTGGCATCGGTGCGAAGCGGCGGAATGCCCTGCTCAAGACGTTCGGTTCTGTCCAGGGAATTCGGGAGGCGTCAGTGGAGAATCTGTCCAAAGTTGAGGGAATAAGCAGGAAAGTCGCTGAACGTGTCAAAGCGGCGCTGAGTGGATAATCGTTCCACTCGCTTTTAGATTCCCGATAGGAGAACTCGGGAATGACAAACAGACTCCAACGTGTCATGCCCGCAATTATAAAGCGGGCATCCAGGTGGAGTGGTGAAGGGAAAAAATCCGACAGCCAACATCCAATGAAGAACTACTACGTTTACATCCGTCCGCTTCTGGATTCCCGTTTGAAAAATTCGGAAATGACAGTCACGCACCACACGTCATTCCCCGAAAGCGGGAAACCAGGCGAGGCGTGCAATAGAAAAATCAAGGGGCAGGAGCTTGCTCCAACATTCATTCTCTGAAAGGAATTTTGGTAAATACCATCAAAGTCTGTCATTCTGAGCGCAGCGAAGAATCTCGTTTTACCGCCCCAGATGCTTCGACAAGCTCAGCATGACACCTCTCTTGAGATTATTAATAAAAATTTGCCAAAGTTCAGTAAATAAGCAGCAAAACTCAGGTAGACATTCAGTCAATTGGTATCCTTCTGGACAACCAGATGGGATATATCTTTACCAGCTAAAAACAGAAAAATTTACACAAACAAAAAAGATGACATTAATGAAATAATAGTCATCTTAGGCAATAGTCCCCTACGCATATCGTGTGGGGGATTTTTTATTGGTGAGGGGGC
>CAZDVF010000114.1:0-7724 GCA_964508725.1 uncultured bacterium
AATGTCAGAGTCAATAATAATTGTGACATCCTCACCGCTGAGTCGAGAAAAAAAGAAATTTTTGCAACATATTCAATCTTTAATATTTAACTTGACTTTTTTCGTTAAAATTGTTATCATTGGTAGCAATGGTAACGGTTTCTTCTCTATTTTCGCGGTGAGGACATCTTTTGTTCGGTTACTTTACTTAAAGATCAGTTCTTATTTCCAGATAACGACCCGAACAGTTTTCCTCATATTTATTTTCACATCAACAGCATAGGAGAAGAAGCCATGAAAAAGATGCGCTATCTCGCCGCCGTATTGGGTTTGTATTTGTTTTTCTTTGTCAATTTCTCCTTTTTTGATAGTCTGGGTTTTCTTAATAAAGCGTTAACGATTTTTGGATTTAAAAACATCACACAACAAACTTCATTTCATAAGGTCACAGGTAGCGATGATCCTGTTCCAGATCCCCCTGATCCTGTCCCCCCACCTCCAGGTTGATCTCTTCAATCTGATTCCGCCGTGTCAAATGTGTGGGTCCTATTTCAGGGGAAAACTGTTCGGGGCCTATAATGCAGAAAGTTAATCCCACACTGATCTACAGACTCCTTAATCTCTGGATTGCTTTTATCGGCATTCTCTTCGTTAGTTCCTATCTACCCCATTGGGCCAACGTTTCATACCATACATGGATTAACGAAACTGCTTACTTTATGATCTTTTTGTTATCGATTGCTATCACAAAGATTGAAAAGCACAACAAAGACATTTTTATTAACTTAAGTATTTTAACATTTTGTTATTCGTTTTCGTTCATCAATATTTTTATTGGCGACAAATATCTGTTTGGCAATGCCTACACACAATACTATGTTTTCCATTACAAGAAGACAATTTTAACTTTACTGTTTAACTTCAACATTATTTATCTTGCAGTCAAATATCTACTACTTCGAAAATACAAAATCAGAACGCTCTACATCATCACGACTGTCCTGATCTTACCTGTTTTTCTCATGCAATTCTTTCCTTATTTAGCCGATGCACATCGTATTTTCTCATTGGGTTCCCTTTATCGACAAGATCTATCACAAAGAATCTTCATTGGTGAGAGTTTTGCTCTGGTTTATGTTATTCTTTATGGATTTAAATTGTACAAGAAAGATGCCATCCTTGGTGAATATATTAATCCCCTTATGGCCTCCTTTTTTATTTTTCTCGTCTCAAACATGATCAACAATCTCTCAATCATTTTACATATCAATATTTTTAGTATCGGCCAATACATTCTCACATTCAACCTTTTGTCTCTGACAGTGATTCTTCTTAAGAAGCTCTGTTTCCTCAGTTCGGACTATGGTCAATTCTATGAATCTCTGACAACCCAAAAAATATCGCTCGGCAAGTTAAAAATCCAGCGGCAGCACAGCGAAATCAATTCACTCCTTGTCAACGTCCTAAAGAATTACTTCTACTTTCGCCGAAACTATATTTTGGGTGTCTTCTTCATTACAGGAGTGAGTTTCAGTTATCTCGAATTCCCAAAATTCTTTATCATAAACTTTGCTGCACTCACACTTTGTTTTGCTATTCTGTTCTGGTTTATAAACGCGCTGTATCGTAGGCGGGCAAAACATGGCTTTATCGTACCATCGAAGGGAGCAGACAGTTAAAAGACAACATAAGGAGGAGAAATGTTGATCGGTCAAAGTCCTGATATTACAAAGATAAAACGCATCATCAGAGAATCGGCCAATTCAAATGAAAACGTTCTCGTATTCGGCGAGATAGGTGTCGGTCGAAGATACGTGGCCAAAGAAATCCACGAAAAAAGCAACTTGAAAAACAGGCCTTTTGTCACCATTAACTGCACAGCCATAGGCGATACGATCACCGATCAAGATTTATTTGGTGCAACCACCGAGAGTAATCGGGGTATTGAACGCAAGATTGGATTGTTCGAGCAGGCAAAAAAGGGTGCGATCTACCTTGAAAACCTGGAAGATCTGACTCCAGAGTATCAACAAAAATTCGTCAGCATCATCAAGGGAAAGAAATTTCGCAAATCCGATGATGATACTCTGATTGATGCCCATTTCCGTATCTATGCAGCGTCTTCCGATGAAAAACTGCTCAGCAAAGACACAATTCGAAGAGACCTGCTAACGCTTCTGGGCAAATTCACCATCACAATCCCTCCATTACGCAAGCGCAAACAGGATATTCCTCTGCTCTTCGCACACTTCCTTGAGCAATACTGCGCTGAGTTTGAACGCGAGATTCCCACAATATCAGCAGAGCTGTTTGAATCGCTCATCGATTACGAATGGCACGGTAACATCCTCGAACTGAAAAACGCTGTTCGCAATCTGGTTTTAATGTCGCCCGAAGGGAAGCTGTCCATCGAATATCTCCCCTTCGAAATCAAGAAGCATCCCTTTGAATTCCTGGCTGATCACGATCTTCCCGAAGCTGTTTCCGAATTGGAAAAATGGTTTATCAAGAAATCGCTGCGCAGATTCGCCGGAAATCAAACCAAAGCGGCGCGAGTGCTCAATGTTTCTGAAGCGGCCCTTCGCTATAAAATGAAGAAATATGGACTAACGCGAAAAACATTTTAATCCAATTCATCCAGGGGCAGGAATCAGATGCGATAACCATAATCCCTGCTGGGAGAGCAGGGATTATGGTTGACTATTCGGGGGAATTGAGAAAACATGTAGCTGTCGAAGACAGCTTGATTGGATATTATCACATACACACTCAAATAATTTCCAAAACCTCAGTTTTTACCCATCCTACTTTTCCATCCGCTAGTATAATCTCGACCCATCGGTCAGATTTCTGATCTATCCGTACCTTCGTTCCTTCATGAAGCTGAAAGACTTGCACGCCGTCTTGCTGGCTGGGCGCACTCAGCACATCGACCTGCTGTGCCAAAATAACAGCTTCGACACAATCACGATCTTGTAAAAAACGTCCCACCAATGTCAGTCCGGCAACGATAAGAAAAACAGTTGTAATCACACATAACCGCAGAGCAGCCAAACGCAAAATATTTTTCCGTGTTATGATCGCAATGGCGAGAAGACCAGACACGATAAAATAAAACAGGACCGTTCCCCAAATCAGGGTTTGTTTTGAGAACATGTGTGTCCACCAGTGCGTCACACGCAAGAGAATGAATTCATTCCTCGGCGATATCTTGTCGACCACAACCAAATTAGCCAGCTCCAGATTCGCCTTCAAATCCTGATCGGATGGCATTAGCAGCCGCGCCTTCTCGTAAAAAAGGATCGCCCGTCCGATCTCCCCCATTTTGTAGTAACAGTTCCCCATGTTGTAGTAGAGCGAGCCGCTCTCGTAACCAGCATTTTGAATGGTGAGATATGTATCAAGCGCTTCGGCGTATTGTCCGTCTTGATATAATGTATTGCCCTTGCGGAATTGGTCGTCCCAGTCTTGAGCGAATGCAAGACGACTTGCCCCAAGAATGATCATCAACATCAATATCATGTGTGTGGACTGATACACTTTGCGCATTATTTCTCCGTCAATTTGACGTTCACAGCTCCTTTTCAAGTTGCGCAATCGCTTCTTCAGCCTTCCGGTAAAACGACCGCATAGCTTCTTCAGTAATCTCGGTTGGTGAAAACCGCATCATGTCGCAGCTTGTCAAGCACGACACATAATGTGCGATGGTCTCTTCGTTCACACGCCGTTCTTTGAGTAGCTCTTGCACCCGGTCTGTCATGATGCTGGCATCCGGGATGTTGAGTTTATCACCCAGGAATCCCAACAACGCCCGGCCCATCTCAGCAAAAAAAGCCTGCTTTGATGACGGATTCATCTGGGCACGGGCTGCGCCGAGCCGTTTTCTGGCCGTACGCGAGGCTTTCCTCCCGCGTGCGTAGGCCACATCGCCTTCAAGCCGGATAATGTGCCGCCGGTAGCCGAGAGCTGCACCCAATCCAGCAAGTGGAAATAAGATCGCAATCCAGAAGAGAATCGGACGAAACATCCCTGCGTTGATCGGACGAAAATCCGGCGCGGATGTCTTGATGAATCGGATGTCCTGCCCCAGCAGCGCCACTTCTTCCTTGGACAATCCTGCCGGCGCAGCAGAGATCACATCCTTTCCTTTGGTGACATGGATAGTGAAAGGGCGGGTGCGAAGCGTTCGGTACGACTTGGCAATCGGATCAAACACAGTCAAAGCCACTGATTTGATGATCTTCTCCCCTGGCGCGCGAGGCACCAAAACATACTCAAATGTCTTGCTTCCCGAAACGCCAGAAGCATGCCGGTTGATCTGTTCAGACACCTTGGGAGGATATCGCTCGAAATCAGCGGGGAATTGCACGTTCGGTTCGGTGATAGTCCGAATGTTTCCGTCTCCCTCGATGCGTATCTTGAAACTGACAGCCTCGTTGGTCTGAACAGAGGTCTTGTCGATCTCGCCGGACAGACGGAATTGCCCGACGACACCCGAGAAGCTTTCGGGCTTACTCTCCTCCGGAAATGGCAGCACAGAAATGGTTACGGGTTTTGACTGCACTGCTCTGCGGACTGTGCGCCCGAAGGGATCGCTGAAAAAATCATCGAAAATGTCCCGCCGCTGCTGGCGGACGCGCACTTCGCATTCGACTTCAAGAGGATCGATGGTTTTCTCGCCCGGCGTCATGGGGAAAAGCGCCATCTTCTTGATGGTGGCAACCATGTACTGCTGACCGTCGAGAACTTCTGTATGCGTTTGGGGCTGCTGGTCCTGCGGATACTCCTCGACCCAAAATCCGGCGGTGCCCGGTTGTTTTGAAAACCCGAATGAGTTGATGTTAACCCGTGTGAAGATCTGATATGTGACGAGGACCGGTTGATTCTGGTAGACCGTGCGCTTGTCTGCTGTGGCGCGGACAAACAGATCGCCCTCCGCCGGGCCGCTGCCCTGGACCGGCGCGGAACGATTCGCACCAGGCTGTGGAGCCTGCGCTGCCCCCTTTTGGATGGTCATGCTGACGGGATCAGTCCGGTATTCTTTTCCGCTTGCTTTAACAACAACCGGGGGAATTTGAAACGTGCCTTCCGCTATGGCCTGAAAATGGTAGCTGATGGTTTTTGAGGCGGACATTTTTCCGTTGATGATCTGAATATTCTGCGACGACCCGCTCCCCAAAAAAGCGGCAAATGCGCCAAGATCGGGAAGTTCGGGATTGGCGGCGTTGTTTGCGCCCTCTCCTGAGAGCTCGACTTGAAGGGTAAACCGCTGACCGACTCCCACAGTGGTCCGATCAACGTAGGCCCGAACGGAAAGATCCTCTCCCGCAGCCGGATAGGCATATCCAGATATCAGAAAAAAAATAAGGACAATTTGGAAACAAGTGGATTTTTGGATCATCATTTTCCTGATCTGTCAGATCGTTCGGTCTCGATGGATTACCAGTCCTTCACCACGCGGACCTGGCCTTTCCCCTTCATCTGTTTTTTCTTCATCTTCTCCTGATTTTCATTCAGGGCTTCCAAAAGCCGTTCTGCCTCTTCTCTGGAGAGTTCCCGCTGATCCTGTTGCGGACTCTGATCCTGCTGGTCCTGACCTTCCTGGTTCTGCTGATTTTTGTCTTCCTGGTTTTTCTGGTCAGGCTGCTGGGATTGCTGTTCCTGCTGCTGTTGTTGCTCCTGCTTCTGTTGCTGATCCTGGGGTTGCTGCTGGGCGTTTTGCTTCATCTGGTTCCGGACGAACTCAAGATTGTACTTGGCGTCTTGGTCGTTGGGATTGAGTTTGAGCGCCTGCTCATACGCCTGGATGCTCTCGGGCATCTTGCCGTTCCGGAAGAGTGTATTGCCCATGTTGTAGTACGTTTGGGACTGGAAAAGCGGATCGTCTGAGTCCAGCGCCTTCTGATATGTCTCCAGCGCTTTCTCGTAGTTCTTCTTCTTGTAGAGAACATTCCCGATGTTGAACTGCACAGGCAAAGCGTTTGGATCATCCAGCAGCGCGTCCTGATACTTGTTATTGGCCTCGTCGTACTTCTCTTCAGCGTAGAGCTGGTTGCCCTCTGCCACTTTTTTATGTCCCGACTGTGCAACTGCAAGAAGTGGAAGGCTGACAAGCAAGATGGATATCAAACGTATCCTAAAACTGTTCCGCATCGTGACATATCCTCCGGATTTACTCAAACCGGCCAATCCAGGTTTTCTTCTGGCGTCGCCGCTCGGGGATGATGACCTCAACAAGCAGGAGGGTAATCGCCAGACCGACAAGCCCCTGAAAACGATCCTCAAACTTGGCGTACTGCTGAGAGGATAAAGCTTTTTTATCCATCTCAAGGATGTCTTCGTAGATCTTCTCAAGCTCCACTTCGCCGGACGTGGCGCGGTAATACTTGCCGCTGGTCTCAAGAGCGATCTTCTCAAGGGTTAACTCGTCGAGCCGGGTCATGACCACCTCACCACTTCGATCCTTCTTGAATCCAACGCGGTTCCCCCGTTCATCGACCACGGGGATCGGGACGCCCTGGGCCGAACCGATGCCCACGCAGTAGATGACCACGCCTTCTTTGGCCACGGCTTTGGCGATTTCGATGGGCTCGCCTTCGTGGCTTTCCCCGTCGGTGATGAGAATCAACACTTTATTTTTACGTTCTTCCCGGACAAAGGATGCAGCCGCTTTCTGAATAGCCTCGCCCACAGCCGTTCCCGGCACAGGGATTAAATCGGGCGTCATGACACCGAGAAACATCTTGGCCGCACTGTAATCGAGAGTCAGGGGACATTGCACAAAAGCCTTGCCGGCGAACGCGATAAGTCCCACCCTGTCGCCCTCAAACCGGTCGATGAGCGACCCGATTTCGTGCTTGGCCTTCTCAAGACGATTAGGCTTGATATCTTCGGCCATCATCGAGAACGAAACATCGAGGGCGATGATGATGTCCTGGCCCTGTCGCTTCACTGTCTCAAGCCGCGTGCCCAGCTGTGGACGGGCCAGAGCGAGAAGGATAAAGAGCGCCGCCCACACCAGAAGGCTTTGTTTGGCGATCTGCCGCTTGCGGCTCACCGAACTGGCAAGCTTTTCAACCAGTGTCAGATTGCCGAACCGCGCCATGGCCTTCTTCTTCATCCGGAAGGCCCAGACGAAAAAGAGAATCAGCGCCGGAACCAGAACCAGAAGATAGAGAAAATGTGGAAATGCAAAACGAAACACGGTGAAACAAACTCCATTATTGGGATGCCTGATACCCAATCACCGCGCCGATGGGTGCGGTGATGAGAGGAGCGAGCAAACCGCCTGGTTCATCGATGGCAACGAAGAGAAGCGCACCCACCAAACCACCCAATATGCCTCCTCCGAACGACGCGCCAAATCGCCCGCTTTCGCCTTGCGTCCGGCCGAAAAGCGAGACGCCAATACCACTCCCTATGGGAACGCCAACCAATCCCGAAATCACGGCCATTCCAATTCCTTCCTCTTCATTATCCGATTTCACGTTGAACCTGTCAAGTAATGGAGGGACCAATAAACCACCAACTACACCAGAAAGACAACCGAAAACAAATTGGCCGACAGGATTGACGCGACCTGACTTCTCTCCATCCACATTGAGGAGAATGGATTCGTGACGAGGCGTTGTAGGCGGAACCAACACAGCTCGTGAAAAAGACCGGGACTTCATCACAGTCTGGGTCTGCCCTGCAAGTTGAATCGAAAACAAAAACATGCTCATCGTCCAAAATATTCTCACCAG
>CAZDVF010000115.1:0-7680 GCA_964508725.1 uncultured bacterium
ACCACTGCAGCGACCTGCCAATGCCCGACCGCCAGCCCGCCGTAAATAAAAGCCAGACTCGAAACAACAGCCACAGTCAAGTTCCCCCAGAAAACAGCCCGTTTAAACCGCGCACTGTAGGCATACAGTATCAGGACGGCAACCGACGCAATGAAGAAACAAGGCCAGTGGATGAAGAAGCTGACAGTCATCCCCAAACCGAAAAGAAGGATCGAAAACCTGTATGCCGTTCTGGGGGACAGGACGCCCGCCGGGAGGGGCCGATTCGGTTTGTTGATGCGGTCGATTTCGAGATCATAATAGTCATTGATGCTGTTGGCCCCCGCCATGATCAGCATGGCCGAAAAACAGGCGAGCATCAGGGGCCAGATCACAGAGATTGAACCTGATATCACGCCGCCGAGCAGGACAGACAAACCGGCGATGGCCAGATTAATAGGACGGACCAGTCGGATGAAAGCGATTGGATGGCTCATAGCGACCCAAATATAACTGAAAAACAAAACAAATGCAACACTGAATATGGATTGACATTCACGTCGTGTTTTTGTACTCTAATCACCAACAGTCAACATGGTTTGAGGAGGTAACATGCAAGATCATGGAGGACATCATGTCGGGCTGGGACTCATCACTCTCGGCGTACTCTTTTTACTGGCTAAAATTTTTGACGTAAGCGTCGGAGCGATCCTGGTGCCCGGTATTCTCATCGGGCTGGGATTTTGGCTTCTTCTCCGGCAACGGCAGATGAGCCCCGAAACCGTCATCAGACAGAAATTCATCGGGGACATCAAACGCCGCGATACGTGGACCGTCGGCGATGAAGAGATTCGCGTGTTTATCGGCAACGTGGATCTCGATTTCACACAAACGCAAATCCCAACGGGTGAAACGACAATCCGGGTGTTTGGATTTATCAACGAGATGCATATCAAACTTCCCGGACAGGTTGGCGTTGCATTGGAGACGACCAGTCTGATTGGCGATATTCGTTTCCTCGGAAACAAACAGGACAAGTGGTTCACAACCACCTGTCTGGCCAGTGAAAGATATGACTTTGCAAAAAGGAGGATCCGCATCAAGACAACCTGTTTCATACACGAGGTCAATGTCACACAAGTATAATTCAGGATTGTCAATCCGGCAAAAAAACCTTTGTTTTGGCATCGGGATTTGGTATCTTTCCATTGCATCTGTTGGATGGAGCTCATGGCACGTCTTGTAAAAAAATGGATTGTCATCTGTATTATCGGAGAAATATTGACAACAGCATTGGGCTTCTGCGGACACACCCACGCGCATCCGGCTCCTGGCGACATCAATCAAGCCATCCATACCCATTTCCACATCCATCCGGTCACCCATCCGCATCACGATAAAGAAACAGACCATCACCATGACGGATGTGCAGAAGCAAAATGCAGAATGCACTGCTCCTGTCTGGGTGGATTCCTCGGTATTTGTGAGGCAATCTGCTTCCACATCACATTATCATCACAATCGTACATAATCAAGGAACAGGAAATCTACACATTTTTTTTCTTCCCCATTATCGACCATCCTCCTCTTTTCATCAACTGATCAGCGTTTTTTCTTCACTTTTTTTTAACATTCCTTTTCGGATATGTGAGCCAGGTCCCACTGACGCTACCGGGCCGCGTATATACCTGTCATGTCACAATCGGAACAAAGGAGATCGGTGAATGACACGCCATAACTTTTGGATTGTACTTCTCATCTGTGCAAATCTGGCCATCAGAACAGCTCAAACTCTTGCCCAGCCCGTCACGCTAGATCAGGCTGTGGAATATGCCTTGCTCCACAATCCTGAATTGCATCGCTGGGATGAGGAAGTCAAGGCTGCACGCGCCAGCTGGTGGCAATCCATCTCTCCGGAAGACCCCGCCCTATTCACTGAATTCAAAGGCGTCCTGCGTGGCGATCCGTGGTCACAATACAGGGAGAGAGCCACCGGTATTTCCCAGCATCTTGACTTCCCCACTGCCTATATCTTTCGGGGGCAGCGTCAATCCGCTGAAATTCGCCACCTGATCGCCAATGCAGAACAGCATAAAAACGCCATCATCGCTGCAGTCAAGAAGCAGTTCTTTCAACTACTCTTGATCAATCATCAAATCATGCTCTATGAAAACATTAAGCTCATAACAACTCAGAATTTTCATCATGCCAGGATTCGTGTTCTTTCCGGAGAGGCAACGGCTTACGACACCTTGAAAGTCAATGTAGACCTGGCTGAGACGGAAAATCGCATCATGACACTCAAATACACTCACGATGTAGTCCGGTCCGAGCTGGCCGTTCTCATGGGACACGACAGGGATAACCTAGTGGATGTAATCGGATCTTTGGAGGCTCCTCCCGCTGCGCCGGACCTGGAGGCGTTACAGCAAATCGCCCTCAAAAGGCATCCCCGACTTCTGGCTGCAGATGCTGACTGGCGGCAAAAACAGGCCGAAAGCCGGCTCGCCTGGTCAAACCTACTTCCAACTATTGAAGTGAAATGTTTTAAAGTTGACCTCCCTTATGCACTGCCGAATCAGAATGCCTGGGGTGGCGGACTCTCACTATCTGTGCCATTCTGGTTTTTAATGAAAGGACAGGGCAGCATCCGTTCCGCAGCACATCAGCAGCGCGCAGCGCAATGGGGAATCGAAGCAGAAGAACGACAGGTTCTGCTCGACATCGAAAAAGCGTTCGCGCATTATCTCTCGGCTAGTAAGCAGGTTGAAAAATATCAGAAACGAACGCTGACAGAAGTCGAGGAACTGATTCGCATCGCTTCGCGCAGTTACGAAGTCGGTGAACTGGGATATCTGGAACTGTCAGAATCGCTTAAAACCTACGACAGAGTAAAAGCCGGATACTTCGAAGCCCTGTATGCGGTTCGTGCTGCAGAGGCGGATCTGGAAAACGCCGCCGGAGCGCCGCTTTCGCCACAATGAGGGAGATGACGATTCGATATGCTCGGAACGACGATCGCGCAGCAAAAAATGGAGAAAGACACATGAAAGCAATCATCATTTCAGCAGTATTTGCATGGGCGTCTGTGTGGATGACTGCTTGTGGCCCGGACCATACAGACAAACAGGCACATCAACACCAGGAAGCCGACCACAATCATACCGGCGAACAGGCTCATGACCATGAACAAGAAGGCGCACATGTCCACGCAGAGGATGAGCACATCCATAACGGCACTACTGAGTCCCACGACCATCAAGCCGAAGGTCTCATCACAGTTGAAGGCGACTGGGAAATACTGGTTGGATTGAAAACAACAACGGCCTTGACGAAATCAATCGAACAGATGATTACGGTCCCGGGTCAGATCATCGCCGATCAAAACCGTATCGCCCTGGTCAATCCGTTCATCGAAGGCAGCCTGAACTGTGTGTTTGTCAATCTCGGCGACCGGGTGGATATCGGAGACGAACTGCTCTGCATGACCAGCCCGGAAATCGGCATGTTGCGCGCGGAATACGACAAGGCTCGGGCAGAACTGGAGATTCAGCGTCAGGACTTTATGAGAAAAGAGAGTCTGTTTAAGGAAAATGTAATCTCGCAACGGGCGTTTCAGGAGGCGGAACTCGCCAAACGGATTGCCGAGGTCCAACATGAATACGCCATGAAAAAGCTGCTGGCCGTGGGCGTCACACAAGCCGAACTGGACACACCCCCCACCGGGCACAGCGAAGCAGTCGGCTCGACAATCCACATCCATGCGCCCATTGCCGGTGTGATCACAGCGCGAGATGCGAGCATCGGCCAGAAAGCCGGACCCAATGACAGGCTGCTCGAAATTGTCGATCTTTCAAAGGTCTGGTGCGAGGCTGATATTTTTGAAAAGGATCTCGTGCAAATACGGCTGAAACAGCGTGTCAAGTTGCAGGTCGCCGCCTATCCGGGAGAGTACTTTGATGGCAGCATTATCTTCATCGGCAGTACCCTGCATCCTGTGACCAAGACAGTCAAAGTCATGGTTGGAATACGGAATATGGATGAAAAGTTGAAACCAGGCATGTTCGCCCAAACCGGAATCGTTGTTGGCACGAAAAAGGACGCGCTGGTCGTCCCCAGTAAAGCGGTTCTCGATGACGAACAGTTACAGGTTGTTTTCGTCAAGGAACCGGGAGGCTACCACCGGCACGTGGTGCAAACAGGCATCCTTTCTCCGCCCTTCGTTGAAATTGTATCGGGTCTTGAACCGGGCGCTTTGATCGTCACCGAAGGCGCGTATCAGCTCCGATCCAAAATGCGCATGACGGGTGTCGATCCCCATGCAGGGCACGTTCATTGACGTGATGGCTGGCGCCGGATAACGGGAGTCAGCATTTGTCCACTTCATTTCAATCTGGTCAGGAGAACGACCCATGATCAATAAAATCATCAAATATGCATTAAAAAATCCTGTCGTGGTCCTTATTTTGGCTCTTGTTCTGGTCGGTGTCGGAATCAAATTCTTAACCGAACTGCCTGTGGATGTCTATCCCGATTTGAATGCACCGGTCGTTAATGTCATGATAGAGAGTCCCGGCATGGCGCCCGAAGACATTGAAACGCTTATCACGTTCCCCCTGGAAAGCGCATTCAACTCCCTGCCCTACGTCACGCGGGTGCGTTCCAACTCGACTCTGGGTCTCTCGAAAATCACCATTGAATTTGGATTTGGAACTGACATTTACTTTGCCCGTCAACTGGTCACCGAAAAGCTGCAAATGATTGCGCCCACTCTGCCCGAAGGCATCGAACCGCCGTTCATCGGACCGATCTCCTCCATGTTCGCTGACGCGATTGAGTTCACTCTCGAAGGAGACGATCTCTACGATGTCCGGGACTTTGCCGAATGGACGCTGCGTCCACGTCTGCAGACTGTGCCGGGCGTGTCCAACATCGAAAACCTGGGTGGATATCTGAAACAGTACCAGGTCCTCCTCGATCCCAACCGGATGCTCAACTACGGCATCCACACTCACCATGTGGTTGAAGCCCTGCAGGAAAACAACATCAACGCTTCAGGTGGATTTCTGCTTGCAGGACCTGAGGAAAAAATCATCCGCGGGATAGGTCGAATCCAGACGATCGACGACATCAAGAACGTGGTGCTCAAAACCACAGACGGAGTCCCTGTCACGATCGCCCGGGTGGCGGACGTTAAGATCGGGCCATTCGTGCGCCGCGGCACAGCAGGTGTAAGCGGAAAAGAAGTGGTCATTGTAACAGTCAAGAACCAGTATCAGGCCAACGTGATGAAAACCATCCGCGGCGTTCTTGATGTTCTCGAGGATATGAAAAGTACGCTCAAGCAGGGGTGGACCATCACGCCGTTTTACAATCAGCTCGACATGATCACCAAATCCATCCGCAACGTGGGGCAGTCCATATTTATCGGCGCTTTTCTGGTCATCCTTGTGCTGTATATCTTCCTCTACAACATCCGCAGCACTGTGATTGTTGCTCTGGCCATTCCCCTTTCGGCGGTCTTCGCCTTTATCTTTTTTAAATTCCTCGGTCTGACCATCAACATCATGACCCTGGGAGGTCTGGCTGTCGGCCTGGGGATGATTGTTGATTCGTCCATCATCATGGTCGAAAATATCTACAGACATCTTCAGGAAGGGAAAGAGCCGTTTCACAAAGCGGTCAAAAACGGCGCCACAGAAGTGGGGAATCCGATCTTTTATGCCATCCTGATCCTGTTGGCTGTGTTTGCCCCCATCTTTACCTTGCAGGGCATTGAGGGGCGGATGTTCATCCCCCTCACCTTTGCCGTGTCCACCGCTGTTCTGGGATCATTGATTATCTCTCTGTCCATCACGCCGGTTTTGGCGTCGTTGATCTTCCGTAGGAGTAAAGTGGAAAAACGGAAAAGCCACCTCATTGCCTGGATTCAAAAAGGGTATGCGCCTCTGCTCCGCTACGCGCTCAAGCATACGCGAGTTATCATTCTGATCTGTGTCGGGCTTCTGGGGCTCGGCGTGGTTCTCTTCTTTTTGATCGGTTCGGAGTTCATGCCCGAGATGGACGAATCGTCGCTACTGGTGGATATCCTCCTTCCGCCGGAAACGTCGCTGGTCGAGTCAAGCCGTATAGCCTCTTTGGTCGCCCAACGCATCACAGAGCTGCCCGATGTGCAGCGCGTGGTGCGCGCCACAGGTAAAGCCCGCGGATCGGAACACACGGCTCCCATCAACTTGACCCACTCAAATTGCGTGCTTGTTCCCAAAGAACAGCGCAAGGCGTCCATCGAAGAGATCAAGGAAGAAATACGGCGCGTAACAGCGGGCATCCCCGGTGTATTGATCACCATCAACGCCCCGCTTCAGCATCGTATCAACCACGTGGTCACCGGCATCCAGTCGGCTATTGCAGTCAAAATATTCGGGGAAAACAACGGCACTCTTAAGGAGTTGGCAGATCAGGTGCACGCGCTGATGTCAGATGTACAGGGAGTGGCCGACCTGCAAATTGAACAAATTTCCGGTGTGCCGCAACTCGAAATCAAATTTGACCGGCAAAAACTGGCCCGGTACAGCCTCAATGTCAGCCAGATCTCGGAACACATCGAGACCGCCCTAAACGGAAAAGTAGCAACGGAACTCTTCGAAACACAGAAGCGATACGATATTTTTGTCCGCTATCAGGAAGCGTTCAGAGATAACGAGGAAAAAATACGAAACATTCTCATCGAAACGCCGTCCGGGTACCGCATTCCGATCAGTGAAGTGGCCCGTATCGAAGAAAACGCCAATCCATCCGTCATTCGGAGGGAAAACGCTCTGCGGCGGGTCGTTGTGGAGTGTAACACCGCTGGACGGGACATGGGCGGTGTGGTCAGAGATGTGAAGCAACGCCTCGCCGGTCTGGATTTGCCGGATGGGTATTTCACAACTTTTGGCGGGACGTACGAAAATCAGATCAGGGCCATGAAACAGTTGACAATCGTTGTGCTGCTGACGATTATCATTGTGTTTTCTCTGCTCATCGTCAGTTTTCGATCTGTGAAGAATGCCCTGGTGATCATGGTCAACATTCCGCTCGCTTTATCTTGCGGCATCCTCATTCTCTTCATCACAGGTCACACGCTGTCCGTGACATCTTTTGTTGGTTTAATTGCTCTCATCGGCATTGCTATTCAGGATGACATCGTTCTTGTCAGTCACATGAACAGAAATCGAAAAGAAGGGATGTCGCTAAAAGATGCTGTGGTCCACTGTGTTAATAATAAGATTCGACCCGTGCTGATGACAACATTGACAACTGTGTTGGGCCTGCTACCTCTGGCGTTGCGCAATGTAACCGGATCAGAGGTTCAAAAACCACTGGCGCTTGTCCTGATGTTCGGTCTGTTCTTTGCCACACTGCTGACTTTGGTTGTTTTACCGGCACTGTACATGGCGCTCGAGAAAGGCAGCAAAGCAAAAGATCACAATTAATTCTACTGCTGGACGAAAACCAATCCGCAGGCAGTTACAACATATGGTGGCACGGAAGAGACGAGACTGGACAGCCAGTGGCTACCGGAGCATATCTGATTGTTTTAAAGACGACGGGAGGAATTAGAACTCAGAAGGTTGTGATAATGCGGTAGAGTTCACAGTAAACGGAACCCAAGTTCACCACAATTTTAAAAGGTCATAATTGTATTTAATAGACTTATAC
>CAZDVF010000116.1:0-7660 GCA_964508725.1 uncultured bacterium
ATTAGATCTTCCCTGATTTCATACGTGATCGTGCCGACACGCAGCCCGGCGCGGCGAATCTCGCGTTTCGCTTCTTCAAGACCCTTGCCCGTCACGTCAGGGACAAGAAAACGATCCGGCTCGCGACCGATACTGACTGTGATATCTACAGGGCTCCGAGCTGTGACTTCCAAACCTTCCGAGATAGCCTGGGCGCTCACCACGCCATTGGGATAGTAGTTATCGTATTCGTAAAAAACTTCCCCCTGCACGAGTCCAGCCTGACTGAGCAGAAAGTTTGCATCCCGCTCCGACGAGCCGATAATACGCGGCACAATAACGAGTCGTTCTCCTGCGCTGAGCGTCACATAGACGCGCCGGCTTTTCTTGACACGGGAAAACGGTTCCGGATGCTGTTGCACCACGGTACTCTCTGGATACGTCTCGTTGAATGTGCTGCCATCGATGATAATCTGAAATCCCTTTTCGTCCAGGATGTTTTCCGCTTCCTGAAAGGATAATTCTGTCACGTCGGGCAACTCGGCTTCAGATCCGTGTTGGACGTAAAGCGGCATGATGATGACATCCAAAAGGACAAGCAAAAGGGCCAACACGGCAATGGTCGTGGCCATGCCAACAAGAAAAGTCCGCCGGAAGATAAACCAAGATGTGATTGTCTTTAGTTTCATATCTTATCCTGAATCATTGTTCAAATCATTTAGGTTCAGCTGGTCTTCCATCCGTTTGGACTCAATGACTTTTCCTCTTCAGGCGCGCGGCAAACGATCCGTCCATGTTGTGACGGTCGGGCCAGGTTTCAATAAATCCTCTGGATGAAACGACCCGTTCATCAACAAACGCGCCGGCATGATCCACACCAAAGTCCAAGTGTGTTTCGAGAAACGCATCGATCTGATTTTGATTTTCCTCAGGCATAATCGTGCACGTGCTGTATACGAGAACGCCCCCTGGCTTGACAAGATCGGAAGCAGCATTCAACAGTTCTTTCTGCAGCGCAACCCTGTGTGGTATATCCTCCGGTTTTCTGCGCCAGCGCAGCTCTCCCTGTTTTCGAATACCGCCCAGAGATGAACAGGGCGCATCCACCAGCACTTTGTCCGCAGGACGAAGCCCTGACCGGCATCCATCTGCCAGCACCGGGAAGATGCTCTTCAGGTTCAGGCGTCGGATATTCTCCACCACTTTCCCCAGACGGCCGGAATGCCGATCAACAGCCAAAATTATGTCCGTATCGCGACGGATTTCAGCCATGTGTGCGGCTTTGCCTCCGGGAGCTGAAGCCAGATCGATAATCCGTTCTCCGGGCTGTGGATCGACCAGCAAGCCAACCAGACCGGCGCTCTCATCCTGAATGGTGAACAGACCGTTCTTAAGATCATCCGACGTCACCAGAGATCCACTCTTTTCGACTGTGATGAACGTGTCCAGAAATTTGGACGGCGCCGCGCCAACGAACATCCCTTGACATGTTTTCAGGATTTCGTCTCGGATTGATTTGATCGGATTAATCCGAACGCCGATCAGGGGCCTTTCATTGTTGGCCTGGCAAAGGGCTTTGGTTCGTTCAACTCCCCAGAGATCGACCCAGCGCTGGACCATCCAATCGGGATGCGACCAACGCACAGCAATGGCATGGACAGGGTCTGTCGCCATGTCCGGTGGTTCGGTCAACGACGGATTCCGCAAGATCTCGCGAAGCATGGCGTTGACAACGCGCCCCCAAACCACTTTATGTTTCTCGACCGCTATTTTCACCGATTCGTTCACAGCGGCATGATCGGGTATTTTGTCGAGAAAGAGCAGCTGGTACAAACCCATTTCAAGAACACGTTTGACAACTGGCGGGATCCGCCTCCACTCACCATGATAGGTTTTCTGCAAAATCCAGGTCAGCCATCCCCACCAGCGAAGCGTGCCGTAGACAAGGTCAGTCGTCAGGGCCCTGTCTTCAGGTGAAAGCAAGACCGTTCTCAGAGTGGACGCCAGCAGGATATCTGCATAACTGCCTGTCTTGAAAACCCGATCGAGAATATCCACAGCCAGGTGCCGTGGACTTAATTCCGCCATCTTACAACTCTCCGGCTCTGTTCTCGGTTTGGGGAGATTGAAACACATCACCTGGTGCAATGGATGCGCCGCGGATAAACTCGCCTACTGACATCCTGCGTTTACCTTCTAGCTGAACCTCGGCCAGACAGATCGCTCCCCGGCCTGTCTGGACATGGAGTCCCTCTGCTGAAACCGACAAAACAGTGCCCGGTGTTTGCGTTTCAGAGGATACTGGTGATTCGCAGTGCAACGCCAGATAGATCTTGAGACGTTTGCCCTGCCATTCTGTAAACGCGCCGGGCAGAGGAGACAATCCGCGAATCAGATTGATGATCGTTTTGGCATCTTTTTTCCAGTTAATGACGCAATGGTTTGGCGTTATTTTCGGCGCAGGTGTCGGATCTCCCACCTGTGGAATACGCTTCACTTTACCCATGTCAATGAGTTCAACAGTCTGAAGAAGCAAACCGGCTCCGATAGCGGCAAGACGACCTGAAAGCGAACCGGCCGTGTCATCCGGGGCAATATCAACACCTTCCTGCAAAATAATGTCGCCGGTGTCAACAAAGCGTTGGATATAAAACGTGCTGACTCCGGTTTTCGTCTCCCCGTTGATGATCGCCCACTGGATCGGCGCTGCGCCACGGTATTTGGGCAAAAGAGACGCATGAAGATTAATTGTTCCCTTTACCGGGATATCGAACACCTTTGGCGGCAAGATGCGAAATCCAACCACAACAAAACAATCGGCATCCCACGATCTGAGCGCGTCAAGAAAAGCCGGATCTGTCAATTTTTCAGGCTGTAAAATGGGGACACCCAGCCGTTCCGCTTCAATCTTGACCGGCGGCGGCATAAGTCGCCGCCCCCTCCCTTTGGGACGGTCCGGCTGTGTGACCACGCCAACAAGATGGTGATTGCTGTTTGACAAAACACGAAGGCTTGACACCGCAAAATCGGGTGTTCCCAAAAAGACCAGTCGCATCGCGAATTATGACTCTGCTTGCTGGGTCAGGACCTGGGCGATTGCGGTCCGTGTAATCTCGATTTTGACATTCTCTGCAATCTTGACGATGAGGATTCCCTCTTTCTCTTTCACGCCTGAAATAGTGCCGAGAATACCGCCTGTTGTGAGAACACGGTCCCCCTTCTTGACTTTCTCAAGCATGGCCTTGTGCGCTTTTTGTTTCTTCGCCTGCGGCCGAATCAATAAAAAATACATCACAAAAATGATCAGGACCAGAGGAAGAAAACCCAATATGGGATTCCCACCCTGCGCTCCCTGATTGCCTCCTGCGCCCATAAAAAGGAATACATGAATCACACTGACCTCCTAGGTTAATCGATGGATGCTTCTTCAAAACTGGGTGTCAATTGTTCTATGATGGATTGTTTCCATTGACCGAATTGGTTATCGAGGATGGCTTTTCGCGCTTTTTCGATCAGTTGTGTATAAAAACAGAGATTGTGGAGCGTGGCCAGACGTAGCCCCAGGATTTCATTGGCCTGGAACAGGTGCCGGATATAGGCCCGTGAAAACGTTTGACAGGCTGGGCACGGACATGTTTTATCGATTGGGAGAAAATCATGCTCATACTGTTGATTCCGGATGTTCATCTTGCCCTGCCATGTATAGACTGTCCCGTTTCGCCCGTTGCGGGTAGGGATGACGCAATCGAACATGTCCACACCAAGAGCGATGGAATCAAGGATATCGTGAGGCTTGCCCACGCCCATCAGGTAACGTGGTTTGGATTCTGGCAAAGAATCGGTGCACAGATCGGTCATTTCCAGCATGGCGGAACGTGGCTCGCCCACGGCCAAGCCGCCGATAGCGTACCCGTCAAAATCCGCTGCAACCAGTGATTCTGCGCTCGATCGACGGATTGAATCAAAAACGCTCCCCTGCACGATGGCGAAAAGGGATTGAGGCAAGCCGTGAGGCGGTTCTGTCTGAGTGAAGCGGACCTGACATCGTTCTGCCCATCGCAGAGTCCTCTCGTGGGCTTTGGTCGCATCAGCCAGCGTTGAGGGATAGCCCACACACTCATCCAGCACCATCATCACGTCTGTTCCCAGGTTTCGCTGGATGTCGATGGCCTTCTCAGGGGTAAAAACGTGATGCGATCCATCGATATGCGACTGAAACCGGACGCCTTCGTCGGTTACCTTCCGCAGCGTGGCCAGACTAAAGACCTGGTATCCGCCGCTGTCAGTCAGGATAGGCCGCCGCCATCCGGAGAACGCGTGCAATCCGCCAGCTTCACGCACAAGGTCATCGCCAGGCCTGAGAAAGAGATGGTAGGTGTTCCCCAGAATCATCTGAACGTTGATATCCTCCAACTCGTCCGGGGACATCCCTTTCACAGTCCCTTGCGTCCCCACAGGCATGAAAACAGGTGTCTGGATGACACCGTGCGCTGTTTCAAAAAAGCCGGCCCGGGCCTTGGTTTGCATGTCTGTCTTTTCGAGCGTATATTGCATGAGATTAGTGAAACAGGTGTTTCTCCAATTTGCTGATTGTATCCACCGAAATAGTGTGATGGTCTGATGCGGCGGACTTGGTCAGACCAATTTTCGGAACGATCCATGTTTTAAAACCCATCCGTTCAGCTTCGGCCATACGCCGATCGAGATGCGGCACGCCGCGGATTTCACCCGTGAGTCCAACTTCTCCCATGATGACCATGTCAGAAGATACGGGCGTATCGCGAAAGCTGCTGATCAAGGCCGATGTCATGGCCAGATCCGTAGCCGGCTCTTTCAACCGCAATCCGCCGGCAGCATTGACAAACACATCCTGATTGCCGAGTCGCAAACCCAATCGCTTTTCGAGCACAGCGATCAGGATGGAAAGGCGCTTGTGATCGAATCCGGTGGCTGTACGCTGGGGAACGCCGTAAACCGAAGGTGTGACCAGAGCCTGCACCTCGACCAGCATGGGACGCGATCCCTCCATGCTGACTGTCACCACCGAACCGGACGCGCCGTCCTGGCGTCCTGAAAGCAAAAATTCGGAAGGATGGCTAACCTCCACCAAACCTTCCTGTTTCATCTCGAACAACCCGATCTCGTTGGTTGAGCCGAACCGGTTTTTCACGGCGCGGACAAGACGATAGAGGTGCTGCCGGTCTCCCTCCAGAAGGAGAAGCCCGTCAACCAGATGCTCTAAAACCCGGGGCCCGGCCAGATTGCCATCCTTGGTGACATGTCCAATCAGGAAGAGTGGAACGCCCATCTCTTTCGCAACTGTGTTCAGGATATGACCGCACAGTCTGACCTGACTGATATTACCAGGTATGGTCTCAAGTTCGCTGTTGTACATTGTTTGAATCGAATCAACCACCACCAGATCGCAGGGCTGGTTCCTGATCAGGTCTGCGATGGCATCGACGTCCGTTTCAGCGCACAGATGGAAACGGTCGGAATGGACACCCAAACGATCGGCGCGCATCTTGATCTGAACCAGGGATTCTTCGCCGGAAATGTAGATCACGGTCTTTCCTGCGTCAGTCAATTTTCCGCCCACCTGGAGAAGAAGAGTCGATTTGCCCATACCCGGCGCGCCACCCACCAAAAAGACACCGCCAGGTACCAAACCGCCGCCCAACACGCGGTCGAATTCACGCATGCCGGTGGAGAGGCGTTGTTCCTGCATCGGCTGGATCTCTGTCACAGGTACGGGTTTGCTGAACGGTTTTGTGGATCGCGCGCTCTTGGCATTCCTAGGTTCGATACGTTCTTCCACAAAGCTGTTCCACGCTCCGCAATCGGCGCACCGTCCCATCCAGCGGGGAGACATCATACCGCATGATTGACAGATGAACCGTGTCCGTGTCTTGGCCATATTATCGGACCAGTTCGGCCCGTCCCTCCACAAACTGACGGACTTCGGAATCCGCGCTGTTTTGAAACATCCCTGGTGTTCCCTCGAAAACAATCTTGCCGGCACAGAGCATGGCGATACGATCGCCCACCTTGAATGCACTGGCCATATCGTGCGTCACAACAACGGATGTGATCTTGAGCCGATTTCTCGTCTCGATAATCATGTTGTTGATATTGTCAGACATAATGGGATCCAGCCCTGTGGTGGGCTCATCGTACAAAATATATTTGGGATTCATGATGATGGCTCGTGCAAGACCCACGCGTTTTTTCATACCGCCGGAAAGTTCCGCCGGCTTCTTCTGTTCGATCCCCGGCAGACCGACTTCTTCCAGTTTTTCGGCAACACATCGGGCAATTTCATCTCTGGATAGAGCTGTATGTTCGACCAGGGCCATGCCCACATTTTCAGCCACAGTCATGGAATCGAAGAGTGCTGCACCCTGAAAGAGCATTCCAAATTTCTTGCGTATACGAAAGAGATCTTTTCGTCCCATCGCAACGATATTTTCACCGTCCACCAAAATCTTTCCTGCATCAGGGCGTATCAATCCAATGATCGATCGGAGAAGCACTGTCTTGCCGCAACCGCTGCTCCCGACAATCACCACGGTCTCGCCATCATGGATAGTCAGGTTAACGGCCCTGAGCACATTTTTTCCGTCAAACTCTTTGGTGATCTTTTCAATTTCGATCATCGATCACACTTTCGAATAAATACAACTTGATCGCGACAGGATCGATCCATCCATTGATATGTTGTAAATTGTTCAATCCGTCAGACAAATGGCGATTCATGCCTGAAAGGTCTAAAATAAAATCATGGCCAGGATGTAATCAGCAACCAGGATAAAGGCCGATGAAAAGACGAACGATTTGATGGTCGCCTTGCCGACACCCTCTGCACCCCCGGTGGTTCTAAATCCGATGGAACAGCCAATGAGCGCCGTACCTCCCCCGAAGAAAAAAGCTTTCACAAGGCCGGAGAAGACATTGTACGCCAGAAAGTGGCGCTGGACGCTCCCGAAAAAAGTCGTGGTGGAGATATCCAGGAGAAAGAGGGCCACCACGTATGCGCCCAGATGTCCCACAAAACTGGCGAAAATGACTAAAATCGGCAGCATGGTCCATCCTGCAGTGAAACGCGGCGCAGCCAAATAGGCGACAGGATCAATGGCCAGGCTCTCCAGCGCGTCAATCTGCTCGGTGACACGCATGGTTCCCAGTTCAGCGGCAATGGATGCGCCCACGCGCCCAGCCACAACAATTCCAGCCAAAACAGGCGCCAACTCAATAAGAATGGCGGCGCTAACTGCAGCGCCCAAAAAATCGAGGGTCATGCCTGTTGAAATAACACCCTGAAACTGATAGGCCGCCTGCCATGAGGAAACCGCACCGGTAAAAATACTGACAACCAAAACCAGTGGCAGGGAATTCACGCCAATCCGCATCATCTGGTCAATGACCAGACGTCTGTTTTTTAGAAGGTATCCGCTGCTTTTCATGATGCGGGCCAGAAGCAGGGACATTATCCCGATTTCATGAAAAAAGGCGATGGTGCGCCGCCCCGCAAGACGGAAAATCCCCTGGCTCATCTGTAGAGCCCTTTCTCGCGGATGTACAATTCAATCCGGTCCGGAACCCAGTAGCGTATCGACAGACCGGCTCTCACCCGTTCACGGATGACAGACGAGGCGATGTCAAGCCCGGGTGTTTTGGCGAC
>CAZDVF010000117.1:0-7645 GCA_964508725.1 uncultured bacterium
GCGGGTATGACTTCGCCTGCTATAATGATGCGGCGTTGTCGTCCAATTCCTTCTTCGATGGCTCCTTGATTTTCTTTTCCGCGGGCTTGGTTGGTTTGCGTTTGGCCTTCGGTTTTGGTTTTACCGGGGATTTTGGCGCTGTTGTCGTTTTGGTTTTTTCTTGAGTTGTTTTATTCGTTTCTTTGTCCGCCAGTGCATCGGTCTTTCTCTTCATGGATTTGGTCATGAGAAGACCGCCTACTAAAATCAGGACAGCGGGAAAGATGAAGCGTCCGAAAGCGTCATTGAAATCAATGGTCAACACGATCAGTGCGGCGATGCAGAATGCGATGAGGCTGGGGTATTTGGCCCAGTCCAGTTTGTAGGTTGCGTCGCGCATCAGATAGACGATGCCGAAAATGAGCCCCATTCCGCCAAAAAAGATGACGCCGTGGTATTCATCTGGAAGCCACCAGGTGATATCCAGCAACACGTGCGCTGCAATAATGAAACAGAAACCTCCGGGGATGACGACCCACCACTTGCGTTTCCCATCTCGCAAACCGGTGAGGAAGACGAGACCGATGAGAACAAGAAATATCATTCCGATCGCGTCGTCTGGCAGACTGCGAGTGGCGTCGATGTAGATGGCCGAACCGATAAAGATGCCGATACATCCGAGAATAAGGGCCCAGACCTTTTGGTGATAAAGGAAATGGGCAGCGGTCAGGACTATGCCGGCTGAAAAGAAGACAGCAGCAGATGTATACGCATCGTTGCTCCTTAAAATCCCCAAGCTGTTTAAGAGAAACAGCGATCCCAGCAGAATAAAAAAGATGCCGATCAGGAAATGGGCCGAATGTGGTTTCATGGTTCTCTCCTTCCTGGTTATTGCCGGCTCATGGTGATCCGATCTCCCATAACGCATGTGTTTGAGTGCTATCGTCAATCCATTCTGAAGTGTCGGATGACTGTATTATGCTTATTGATGGATTCGAAAATTCCTACATTCTGTGTACGAAAGAAGGTTACAGGAGTTACAGTCCTGATCATTTTCGATAAGAGTTGCCAGTAAACGGGGGCTGTATCAAAAGTCCCCAACATGTCATTGAGAGCGTCTATTTGCGAAGCAATCTCCATCAGTCCATACTGAATTCAGGAGATTGCTGCGTCGCTTCGCTCCTCGCAAAGACACAAATTGTACTTTTGATACAGCCCCTTTGAATTCACCGCGCAGCGGTGGATTCAAAGTAGGCACGTCAGTGCTGACCAGTTTAGGATCGAGAACCACTGGCAGAGCCAGTGGTTTGAAGATCAATCAAAAGTACATCTTGCCCAGGCGACGCAGAGCCAGGTAGGCGGCACCGACTACACCAGCCGAGTCGCCCAGTTTGGCCTTGATAAGCGGAATCTCGTCCCGCGGAACACCGAAGAGAGAGTCTCTGATGTAGGCTGGCACTTTCTTGTACCAGATGGGCAGGTTCGATACACCGCCTCCCAGGATGATGGCTTCGAGGTCCAGAGCAGTGATGACGTTGGCGAAAACTTCTCCCATGATGTGACAACTCTCCTCGAATAGAGCTTCGGCTTGCGGATCTTTCTTTTCGTACAGAGCGTAGATATCGACAGGCTCCATTTCCTTGCCGCTTATTTCATAGAAACGGCGGGTCAGGCTGGGGCCAGACAGATAGGCCTCGGCGCATCCGCGTCGGCCGCATTGGCAGGGCCTGCCATCCATGTTCACAGTCATGTGGCCGATCTCACCAGCGGCGCCATTGGGCCCCCTGTAAATTTTTCCATCACAAATCAGGCCGAACCCAATGCCAGTGCCGATAATCACAGCCATCACATAGTTGTACTTGTTCTGGCATGTGGCAATATACTCCGCCAGAGCCAGACAATTGGCGTCGTTTTCCACCTCAAACGGCACACCAAAGGTGTCCCGGATGCGACCAATGAAATGGGGTTGTTCGTAAATGGGTGTATGGGGCGCCCCGTACAATTTATTTTCTTCAGGCGCATATGTTCCCGGCGTTCCCATGCCGATGGCCTGAAAGGACTTGCCGTCTGCAGCCTTTTTCACAACGGTCTCGATATTCCGAATGACCCGCTGTAATCCCAGATTGGCCTCAGACGGCGAGCGATGTCGAGTGATCACTTTTTTTTCAGCGTCCATCAAACACGCTTCGACCTTGGTTCCACCCAGATCGATACCGATGACGTAGGGTTCACTCATAGCGTGGTTCCTTTTGTTTCGGATAATGATAATATTTTTTTGCTTCCGGTTTCATTTCCCCTTCCTTTGGCGCATGATTTGTCGGATGACGCGGAAGCGGCGGTCTTTTTTTGTGGATTTTCCGAAAAGCCGCGCGAAAAAACCTTGCTGGCCGGGGAATATGCCTGCCCTGACAGCGCGGATATCCTCAATCGTGTAGAAGGCTTTGGGATTGTATTTGTCGATGATGGCAGCGACGCGTTCCAGATCTGATCGTTCGATGATGGTGTAGATGACGCGAACGTTGCCTCGAGATCCCTCAGCAGAGATATCCGTCACGCCGAAATCCGAGCTGCGGAGCGCGTTAGTGAGTTCGCATGCGCCTTTCTGCGTGATGATGCGGATGATGTGTTTTCCCAGAGCCATCTTTTCTTCTATGATAATACCAATGAAATTGCCGAAGGCAAAGCCGAATCCGTAAGCCAGATAACAGAAGGGATTACTGAGATTCTTCATGATCTGGCCGATGGCCAAAAGCCAAATGATGACTTCAAAGAATCCAAGAATCGGAGCGATCAGTTTGTCTCCCCGTGAGACAAACATGATCCGAATCGTGCCCAGCGACACATCACAGACACGAGCCAAAAAAATCAGAAATGGGATGACAATCCATTTAAAGAAATCAGAATCCATCAGAGCCTGGATGTCCAAATCATGTCCTTGTGATCAATTGTCTCGTCTTATTGACGTCAGACACGCCACTCTTTTTTCGTCTGCGTTGCCAGGAATGAACGCCATCCCGTTCACGCGTGTGGCGGTCCATCGTCCACTTTCGATCGCTCGATGGCGGCGTAAGCGCTGTGGTTGTGAATCGACTCAAAGTTCTCTGACGCCACGCTGTACCAGGTGATGCGCGGATCAGCATTGAGTTTACTTGCGATGTCGCGGACAATATCCTCAACAAACACGGGATTGTCGTATGCCCGTTCCGTGACGGCTTTTTCATCCTTCCGTTTGAGCAGCGCATAAACAGGGCTGGATGCGGCGTTTTCGGCCAGATCGATGAGTTCTTCAATCCATATAAAGCCTGTGTAGCGCACCTGGATGGTGACAATGGAGCGCTGATTGTGGGCGCCCCGGTCGGCCAGCTCTTTCGAGCATGGGCAGAGTGACGTGACCGGAACCTCAACAGCCAAAATGAAATCTTCCGATTCCACCAAAGTTCCGCTCAGTGTGCATCGGTACTCCATGAGACTCCTGGCTCCGGAAACGGGCGCCGGTTTCTTGATGAAATAGGGAAACGTCACCAGCATGTGTGCCTCTTCGGCGTGGAGATTGTCCTTCATTTTTCTTAGGATTTCACCCACAGTGTCAATGTGCAGTTCGCGGTGATGCGCATTGAGAATTTCGATGAAGCGGCTCATGTGTGTGCCGCGAAATCGGTGCGGCAGATTGACGTACATGTTGATTGAACCCACAGTGTGCTGGATTTTATTGGTCTTGTCCAACACAGTGATGGGATAACTGAGGTTCTTTACGCCTACCCGGTCGATGGGGATTTTACGAACGTCAGGCTGATTCTGGACGTCCATCACGATTTACGACTCCTTCCGGTATTGGGCTCGGACCACGGTCTTGACATTGCCCCGCGGATTGAAATCACCCGTGATGTCCATGCGCCGGGGGCGGCAGGCGGTCGTCAAATCGTCCAGAATTTGGTTCACAGCCTCTTCGTGAAAAATGCCCTTGTTCCGAAATCCGTTGATGTAGAGCTTGACTGATTTCAACTCAAGCAGCAGTTTGTCAGGAACATAAACGACCTGGATGATGGCGAAGTCAGGGTACCCTGTCATGGGGCAGAGGCAGGTGAATTCAGGGAGAGTGATTTCCACTTCGTAATCTCTGTCCTCATAGGTGTTTTTGACAGTCACCAGCTCAGATTTTCGAATGGCTCTGCTGCCTTTTTTTTCCTTTGACACAGGCGTTAAAACCTCCTTACTCCTGATATGTGGTTGGATCGGCGATACCGGCTTCACTGAAGCCCTTTTTCCGTAAACGGCAACTGTCGCATCGTCCGCATGCGCGGCCAGTCTGGTCCGGATCGTAACAGCTCCGCGACAAGCTGAAATCGACGCCCAGCTCGGTTCCTCTGCGGATAATCTCGGCCTTCGTCATGCCGATGAGGGGCGCGCGGATTGAAATGGAACGTCCCCCCACACCGGCTCGGGTGCCCAGATTGGCGGTTCGTTCAAAGGATGCGATGAAGTCAGACCGGCAGTCGGGATACCCGGAATAGTCCGACGAATGAACACCGATGAACAGGTCTGATGCATTCAGTGTCTCGGCCCATGCCAGACCCAGTGACAGGAAGATCAGGTTCCGGGCCGGAACGTAGGTGACAGGCACCCTTCCCCCAGCTCCGGAAGAGTCCGCCTGTTTCGGAACGGCGATGTCCTTTGCGGTCAGGGCTGATCCGCCGATGGCTTCCAGATCCACATCCACAATCAAGTGTTTGCGGACTGACATGGCTTCCGCGAGGCGTTTCGCAGAATCCAGCTCCCAGATATTCCTCTGCCCGTACCGAAACGAGATGGCGTGAGGGATGAATCCATCCTCCCTGGCGATGGCCAGGGTCGCGGCGGAATCAATGCCTCCGCTGAGTAATATCACGGCCGGCTTGTGCATCTTAGCGGCCCCTTTCCTGACCAGGCCAGAGGATTTTGTGGAGCTGGACTTGCAGCCGGACGGCCAGGTGGTCGTCCAGAATCCACTGAGCGAGAAGATCGGGCTCAAGCTGTCCGAAGACAGGCGAGAAGAGAACAGTCGCCCGGTCCGTCAGGTTGTGCGTCCGGATAGCGTTTGCAGCCCAGTCGTAATCCGCCCTGTCTGCGAGCACGAACTTGATCTCGTCCTCGGCTTTCAGTCGATCCACATTGGTCCAGTCGGTTTTTTCGCTCTCTCCGCTTGACGGGCATTTGATGTCCATCACGCATACGGCTCCATCTGGAATCAGGCTGATATCCTGCGTGCCGTTTGTCTCGACCAACACACGCATCCCCCGATTCAGGCATCCCTGAATCAGTTCCGGCGTTTCCTGTTGCAGCAGAGGTTCGCCGCCGGTGATTTCCACAAGACCGCAGCGGTATTTTCCTGCTTCATCGAGAATGGACGCGACTGTCATACTTTGTCCTTCCTCATACGTGTATTGTGTGTCGCACCAGGCGCAGCGCAGATTGCAGCCTGTCAACCGGATGAAAACACAGGGAGACCCGGCATACGTGGATTCTCCCTGCAGCGAGTAGAAGATGTGGTTGACGCTGAGCACGCGTCAGGGTTCCGAATAGGCAACGGCATACTGGGCCGACTCCCAGATCACGACCTCAGACATGCGCGCTTCAGGTGGAAGCTGGCCCTTGACTTCGCGAAAAATGTATTCCGCCAGATTCTCGGCCGTAGGATTCTCTTTGTCAAACGGGGGAATGTCGTTGATGTGACAGTGGTCGATGCGGTCAATCACGGACATGGTAATGCCCTTGAGCTCCTTGAAATCGAAGCTGATGCCGATGTTATTTTTCAGATTCGTTTTAATTTCAACCCGGACCTTCCACGTGTGGCCGTGAAGCGCCTTGCACGGGCCGTTGTATCCGTGCAGCTGGTGGGATGCGGCGAAATGGGTTTCAATGAAAAGGCGGTACACTTTATTTAACTCTCCTCCGGTGCGCCGAAAAGCGTCCGGTCTAATGTAATGCGCTTGAGTTCGTGTGTAAAGAGGATTTTGTCCCGTTCCTCTGACACGAGTTCCGCCTCGTCCGCCTGAATTTGTTTGATTTCAGCTTTGAGCAGTTTCTTCAGATGAATTTGCGGCTGAGGCGACGGGGTATCAGAATCTGATTTGTCTTTGGCCTTTTTCGCATTCTTCAGCTCTTTCTTCGTCTCTTCCAACGTCTTGGCGTTGACTTCCAGCTTTTTCTGGAAGGCCTTGATTTCTTCTTCTGAAAAGGTCATCTCGTCGCGGATGCGTTTTTCAACATCGTCGTTCATCAACTGGAGAATCTGGATCAGAATGTCCATCTCAGCCTGATACCGTGCGATGGAACCGGCCAGTTTGCGCTGCAATTTTTTGCTGGAGGCGTTTTCCTGCTTGACTTCCCACCGGTTCAGGGTTGCGATGTGTTTGAAGAGAATCTTCCTGACACGGTTTTTTTCGTAAATGTCGGTTTTGAGCTTGCGTTCAACAGCTGTATGGTTATTCATTGGTGACTCCTGTCCATTGTATCAAATGAATTCGCGTAACTTAAAGTATAGGGAAAAATGAAGGGTTTGTCAAGGCAATTCATACGGTTAGTTCATTATGCGGATTGTGTTGTCTGGTTCTCCAGATCAGGATTCTCTCCTGGTTGAGGGAAACGGATCGATATGTGCGTTCCGTGTTTTGCCTGGCTGTGAATATCAATGTTTGCATCGTGATCTTCCACAATCTTGTAAACAATGGCCAGGCCCAGTCCGGTTCCGTTTCGCTTGGTGGTGAAGTAGGGCGTGCCGATCCGCGAGAGTGTGTCCTGATCCATGCCTTCTCCGGTGTCTGACACCTCCAGTTCCACGCCGCCGCCTGATTCCGCGGGTCGTGTGGTGATGGTGACGACGCCCCGTCCGGACATAGCTTCCACCCCGTTCTTGACCAGATTGGTGATCAGGCGTTTGATCTGATCCCGATCGGCCGAGATGGACGGCAGATTGGAATCAAGCTGCGTGCGGATGTCGACGGGTCCGGCCGTTGCCCTGACCAGGTGCGCTACGTTCCGAACAATTGTATTGAGATCAATGTCCTCTTTCTTCGGTTCGGGCATGCGGGCGAATTCGGAGAAGGCTGCCGCCATCTTACCCAGCGAGGCCATCTCTTCCTCGATGGCTGTCAGGCTTTCAGAGACAGGCTTTCCCATGTCTGAGTTTAGCACATGATTCCGGACTCTCCGCAAAGAGAGTGACACCGGCGTGAGGCTGTTTTTGATTTCGTGGGAGATGCGCCGCGCCACATCCTGCCAGGCGGCCAGTCGCTCTGCCCGGATGAGCTTTTTCTGGCTGGTGTCCAGATCTTTGACCATCTGGTTGAAGGTCTGAGTGAGAAAGCGGAATTCGTCGCGGGACCGTGTTGTGACCCGGGCGGTCAGATCGCCCTCGGTTGCCTGTTTCATCCCTCTGGTCAAGCTCTGGATCGGTTCGCTGACAGACCGGGACAGCTTGCCTGCGGCAAAGAGCGCGAGGACAATCCACACGATCACGAACAGCACAGCCAGACCCCAGATCACGTTTTTCTGGATGATGGATTCCTTGATCAGCGACAGGGTGCTGTAGATGGTGTAGGCTCTGTCGATTTGACTCCGTGCTGTCATCACTAAGGGATCAACTGTGTACGCCACAACAGCCAAGCTCGAATCGGGGCCCAACTGGTAG
>CAZDVF010000118.1:0-7642 GCA_964508725.1 uncultured bacterium
TTGGGGACTGTTGAAGATGTTGCCAATGCAGTCCTGTTTTTCGCCAGTAATATGTCCACATGGGTCACTGGAGCAAATCTTGTCGTTGATGGAGGTGGCATCGCCTGAATGGGATGTCGCTAATTTTCGAACGATAAGCTACCGAACCTTCTTTGTGTTTTGATTTTTTATAGAAAACGTGATTGCATATCAAAACAAAGGAGATGAATCAATGCGTCACTCGAACAAACCGGTGCATCCATATATCCCCAATTCAGCACCGAAGGTCAAAGCGGCAATGCTGAAAGAGATCGGCATTGAAAAGGTTGAGGAGCTTTACGAAGATATTCCGGAACATCTTCTCTTCAAGGGGAAGATGAACCTTCCTCCTGCTTTATCATCCGAACTCGAATTGAAGAAGCATCTGACAAAGATTTTGGCGAAGAATCAGTCCTGCGAAGACAATATCAGCTTTCTCGGCGGGGGATGCGCCCAGCATTATATCCCTGCGGTTGTGGATGAAGTCGTGGGCCGGTCTGAATTTCTGACTGCCTATGCCGGGGAACCTTACGAAGATCACGGACGGTTTCAGGCTTTATTTGAATATCAGAGCCTGATGGGCGAGTTGCTGGATGTGGATGCTGTCAATGTGCCAACCTACGATTGGGGACAGGCTGCCAGCACTTCGATCCGGATGGCCGAGCGCATCACGCAGCGGAGTGAAGTGCTCATTGCGGATACGATCTCTCCTGACCGTATGTCGGTCATTCATAATTACTGTCATCCGGTCATGACGATTCGGAGAATCGCCCATCATCCTGAAACAGGACAGCTCGATCTGGATGATTTAAAAAGCAAACTGTCGCAGAACACGGCGGCATTGTATTTGGAAAATCCTTCCTATCTGGGCTTCATCGAGGAGCAGGGCTCACAGATTGCCGAGATGATTCATCAAAACGGCTCCATCCTGGTGGTCGGCGCCGATCCCATTTCTCTGGGTGTGCTGAAGCCGCCATCCCAATACGGCGCTGATATTGCCTGTGGTGATATTCAGAGCCTGGGCAATCATATGGCTTTTGGCGGTTCGTTAGCCGGTTTTATCGGCACGCGTGATGAAGAGAAATTCGTCATGGAATATCCTTCACGATTGTTCGGTGTCTCCAAAACATCGGTTGAAGGTGAATGGGGATTCGGAGACGTGGCATACGACCGCACCTCATTCGGCGTCCGCGAAAAAGGGAAGGAGTTTGTGGGGACTGCCGCCGCGCTGTTCGGCATCGCAACCGGCGTCTACCTTTCTTTAATGGGACCTCAGGGCATGCAAGAGCTGGGTCAGGTCATCCTGCAAAAATCCCGGTATGCCCAGAAGAAATTACGGGAAATTCCGGGTGTGAATATCAAGTTCAAGTCCGCCCATTTCAAAGAATTTGTCGTGGATTTCTCGGCTACCGGGAAAACCGTCAAAGAGATTAACGCAGCCTTGCTCAAGGCGGGTATCTACGGCGGCAAAGACCTGAGTCAGGATTTTTCTGATTTTGGACAGTGTGCTCTTTTTTGTGTGACTGAAATGCATACGCAGGAAGACATTGACGCACTGGCACAGGCCCTTGAATCAATCGTTTAATGGGGAATGTAACCATGGAGATAAAGAAAGGCAGTCGGCTTCGAAATTTTCATCAGGCCAAATGGGATGAAGAAGTCATTTTTGAGCTCGATACCGAAGGGGAGCGAGGCATCCTGGTGCCTGAATCGGAAGAAGAGATTCAAAATAGTGTGGGTGATGGAGTGTCATCCATCCCTGTAGCCATGCGGCGGGAAACACCGCCGGCTCTGCCCCGCGTCGGGCAGATGCGTGTTTTAAAGCATTTTTTAAGATTGTCACAGCATAATCTGGGCGCTGATCTCAACGTTGATATCGGCCAGGGGACGTGTACGGTCAAATACAGTCCCAAGATCAATGAAGTGCTTTCACGGCTCCCGAAGGCATCGGAACTGCATCCGTTTCAGGATGAAAGCACGGTCCAGGGCGCTCTGGAGATCATGTATGGACTGGATCTGGCATTCCGCGAAATTTCCGGAATGGACCGGTTTTCTCTGCAACCCAGTTCCGGTTCTCATGCCATTCTCAATATGGCTTCCATCATGCAAAAGTATCATGAAATACGGGGTGAAGCCGATCAGCGGGATGAGGTTATTACGACCATCTTCTCACATCCCTCGGATGCGGCAGCTGTGGCAGTGAAGGGATACAAAATCATCACGATTTACAATGATGAGCAGGGATTCCCTGATCTGGAAGCGATGAAACAGGCGGTGTCCGAACGCACGGCAGGCTGTTTTTTTACCAATCCTGAAGACATTGGTATTTTCAATCCCAAAATTGATGAATTCACCAAGCTCGTTCACGATGCGGGCGGTCTTTGCGCTTATGACCAGGCCAATGTCAACGGCATCATGGGTGTGACGCGTGCCAGGGAAGCCGGTTTTGACATGTGTTTTTTCAATCTGCACAAGACGTTCAGCGCGCCCCATGGCTGCGGTGGACCGGCCTCCGGCGCTCTGGGTGTGATTGAAGCGTTGGAAAGTTTTATGCCCGCGCCTCTCGTTACATTTGATGGAAAGTCCTATTCGTTTAACTGGGATCTTCCCAACTCAATCGGAAAGACACGCGCTTTCTGGGGCGTGTTTCCTGTCATTCTCAAGGCTTATGCCTGGATACGGAGCCTGGGCGCTGAAGGTCTCAAGGAGGCGGCTCATATTGCCGTGCTCAACAACAATTATCTGTTGCGCCATATTACGGAGATTGACGGCGCAGATTCGCCGTTCCCTGGTGGAAAGCGCCGCATTGAACAAGTGCGCTACACATGGGATAAGCTCTACCAGGAAACGGGTGTGGACACCCACGAAATCACATGGCGTCTGGCCGATTTTGGTTTTCATCTCTGGCAGAGCCACCATCCGTTTATTGTGCCGCAACCATTTACCATTGAACCCACGGAATCCTATTCAAAGAATGAACTGGATGAGTACCTTGACGGGCTGCGTCATGTGGCTGAAGAAGCGCGTAAAGAGCCGGATGTGGTGAAGAGCGCTCCCCATCGCAGTGTGGTGCATACCATTGACCAGGCGTGGTATGATGATCCTGAAAAATGGGCGATCACCTGGCGCGCTTTTCTAAAGAAACACGGAAACAGGGATTCATAATTTGTCCCGGAAGACGCTGGGACTCGTTGTTAATCCCATCGCCGGGATGGGCGGACGCGTTGGTCTGAAAGGAACCGACGGTGCGGACATTCTGGAACAGGCCATCCGACTCGGCGCTGTACCCCGCGCGTCCAGCCGAACTGTTGAGGCCCTGATTCGAATGCGCCCCATCCAAGATCAGATCATCATGGCTACCTATGCCGGTGATATGGGGGAAAACGAGGCTGTCGAAGCCGGATTTCAACCTCAGGTTATCGGTGCGCCTTCGGGGAGGAAGACCTCATCCCGGGACACACAATCGGCTGTGAAGGCGATGCAGAATCTCGGAACGGACCTGATCCTCTTCGCTGGCGGCGATGGCACAGCCCGGGACATCTGCACGGCTGTGAATGATCAGCATATCGTCCTGGGCATTCCGGCAGGTGTGAAAATCCACTCTGCCTGTTTTGCTGCATCCCCTCTGCACGCGGGGGACATGGCCTGTGCTTTCCTCACCGGTAAAACCAAAAGCACTGCCGAAGCTGAAGTGATGGATCTGGATGAAGAAGCATATCGTCGGGAAGTTCTGAAGGCCAAACTGTTCGGTTACGTGAAGATTCCCTTCCAGCGGAAGCACATCCAGGGCCTCAAAGCGGGCAGCTCTGTCAGCGAAAAAGTGAAGCAGGAGGCCATTGCCGCTTATGTCGTTGAAAGTATGACAGATGGCACTGCTTATTTCGTCGGACCCGGCACGACCACAAGGGCCATCATGGAAAGGCTGGGGATTGATAGCACTCTCCTGGGTGTAGACTTGATTCGGGATCGGAAACCCGTCGGTCTGGACCTGAATGAAGCCCGGATTTTGGAAGTCATCCGAGATGGAAACAGCCGGCTCATCATCACGCCGGTCGGAGGGCAGGGCGTGCTTCTGGGGCGGGGCAACCAGCAGCTCAGTCCTGAAGTCGTCCGACGCATCGGCAAGGAATGCATCACCATTGTCGCAACGCCTCAGAAGATCGCCGATCTCAGAGGACGTCCGTTACTCGTTGATACGGGGGACGCTGAAACCGATATCTGGTTGAGTGATTATTACCGCGTTGTCACGGGTTACGGCGAATCCGCCATCTATCGTGTGTCCTGCTGACAATATCCTGGCGGATAGACTATAGCGCTGGTTTTGTAGGGTAGTTCCCGTCCCAAAAGCTCGGGACGGTTTGGGTGACCAGGCGGATCGGTGTGATCTGTTCGAAAACTGAGGTGACATGAGCCGAGCAAAATGACTTTGCTGAGACAATGCATGAGAGGAATTGTCCTTCTTCTAACGCTGGTTCTGGCTTGCGCCAAAGAGGGCTTTCCGCCGGGCGGGCCGGAGGACAAGATCCCGCCGGAAGTCGTGGCGTCGGAACCTCTGTCCGGCGAGACGAACGTCGATCCCGATGTCACAGTTCAAGTCTGGTTCAGTGAGCCGATCCAGAGCGCCTCGGCCAGGGAAGCTGTGTTCATCACGCCCTATCCCGGCGATGATGTCAAAATCAGCTGGAAGGGGAGGCGCTGCGCCATCCGTTTTCCCGAATCCTTGAAATCGAACCAGACCACGGTTGTCACGTTCGGCACCGGAATCAAGGACTTTCGGAACAACGCCATGACATCCTCATTCACCCTGGCTTTTTCCACCGGGCCATTTCTTGACGAAGGGCGGATCACCGGACGGATCGACGGACTGGATGACGCGCGGGGCGTGGATGTCTGGGCTTATATCCTGGCTGATTCGGGCGATGTCGATCCCTCGGATGTTCAGCCGGACTACGTTGTCCAAACCGCTGAAGACGGCGGGTTCGCATTCACCTATCTGGCGCCGGGGCGGTACCGGCTTTTCGCTGTGCGCGACAGGATGGCCGACCGGTTTTACCAGGCAGGTGAAGACGAGATCGGCGTCACTTTCCGTGATGCTCAACTTCATGCAGAGGGCTTCAATGTCGTTGACAGTCTCTGGTTCCGCATGACGCGTGAAGACACACTGGGCCCGTCTCTGGTTCGCGCTGCCTCGCCTCACACGGAACGGATTGATCTGGATTTTAACGAGCCACTATTGCCGGTGTCTGTCCACCCTGCCGGGATTATCATTACAGAGACGGAGGATTCTACCCGCTCCTTGAGTGTCCAGCAAGCTGTGCTCGATCCCCTGAAGCCGCAGCGTATCCGCGTCTTAACCCGGCCGCAGGAGCCAGGCCGGATGTATCGCGTTCTGGTCCGCGGCGTTGAAGATTTGGCCGGCAATCCAGCCGATTCGATCTTTGCTTCCGCCGAGTTCCCGGCCGCAGTAACAGCCGACACCAGCGGACCTGCACTCCAATTGGCCGTGCCTGAACCCGGCACACTGTCCGCATCGCTCGACTGCCGCATCCGTCTGGTGTTCAGCGAGGATGTGGATTCGACTCTCTTCGCTTTGGGATTTAACCTGTCCGATTCATCGGGACATCCGGTTGCCGGAGATTTTGTCTGGTCCGGATTTGCGGATATCATGTTTCAGTCCAAACCGGAACTGGAGAGCAAACATGCCTATGCTGTCCATCTGACAGGAGACAATATCCGCGACGCCAAGGGCAACCGGTCGATCGATTCTACGTACACATTTCAGACGATGAATGGCGATACCTTGTCTGAAATCGCCGGAGAGGTCATTGATCCCGATTCCGCAAGTACGGGAGCTGTTTTTGTCTCAGCGCGGCAGACGGGCAAATCCGGACAGACGTACTCAGTTAAAATTGACGGGCCGGGACCGTACCGGATCACCCATATCCTGCCGGGAGCGTATATCCTGGACTGCTTCCGCGACCGGAATGGGGATGGGTTGTACAGCTTTGGGAAACCGTATCCGTTTGAACCAGCGGAGCGTTTTTCCGTATACGCTGATACGGTGAAAGTGCGTTCGCGCTGGCCAAACGAGGGGAACAATCTGGTGCTGCCGAAACGATGAAGACAATCCGATTGACGGGGATTTTTCTGATCCTCCTCGCTGTCCTGGCTGGATGTCACCGCGGTCTTCTGCCGCCTGATTATCACGGACGTTCTGCGCGTACAATCCAGTGGGGCGGTGGACCAACCCGGTCGGGCGAAGCAGAGGTTCTCCAGCCGCCGCTGAGGATGGTCTGGCGTGAGCGGCTCAACGCCGGAGTGGGACGGGCTATTCCGGCGATGGAGGCGTACGTTTTTTTCGGTGTCAAGGATGGTCATATTCAGATCCTGCATGCGCGAACCGCAAAATCGGTCCGAAAAGTGAAGGTCCGCAACAAGACGGACGTGACCTGTCTTCCGGCAGGTGACCGGCTGGCACTGGTCGCGCGGTGGGGGCGCCCGTCTCTGCGCGCCGTGGATGCCATCTCGGGTAAAAGTCTTTGGACCTGCGATGCCGGTCCGGTTGAAGGCGAGCCGCTGCTGTTTGAGGATTGCATTACCGTGGGCACTGACCGGGGCGAGGTCCTGTCCGTATCTCTTGAGACAGGCGAAATCCTCTGGCGAAAGAAGCTGAAACATCCCATGCGCGCCAGTCTGGCGGCCGGTGATGATGCGCTTTTTGCGGTGTCATCCGACGGCATTGCGCATTGTCTCCATTCATCTGATGGGACTCTTCTCTGGCAAACCGAGTTGTCCGGCAGTGTGACCACCTCGCCTGTCCTTTCCCAGGGCAATGTTTACATCGGCACCCGGGAAGGCACATTTTTCGCCCTGGGCCAGCAGACCGGCGATGTTGTGTGGAAGGTTGACGCCGGCGGCGCTGTGTACGAGACAGCAGCCGCGTCGGACGGACAGGTCTATTTCGGCACGTCACAAGGGGACCTGGTGCGTCTGAATGCCTCCACAGGCAGGGAAATCTGGCGTTTTAGTTCGTCCAGCGTCGTGGGGACCTCCCCTGTGATCTCGGGAGACTGGATCTACTTTGGCACCCTCGACGGAATACTCTACGCTGTAGACAGGATGTCGGGAGAGGCGGTGTGGCAAACCGAACTGAAAGGGCGCATTCGAACCGATCCCCTGATCTGGCAGGGGATGCTGATCATTGCATCGGAAGACCGGTACGTGTATGGTTTTGTCCAGGATAAATAGATGGTGCGGATGTCTCATTCTTCTGCTTGCGCTCTCTTTTCCGCTTGCAGCGCAGGAGATTGACAGCCTGTCGAGCGCTGTGATTGTCCGCTGTACAGTGGATGGTTTGTCAATTCTGATGGACGGACAACCTGTCGGAACTACGGGGGGGGATACTCTTCACACAGCAGCGGGCTCGCATGTCCTTTCGGTTTCACATCCCGATCCCGCAGCCTGGCTGGCGCAAGACTGGAGGCAAACTGTCCACCTTACACCCGGAGAGGTTCGGACGATCACGGTTCGCTTCGATCAAACATTCTGGGTGACATCAACACCCGGCGATGCGGAGTTGCGGCTGAATGGCAGGATCATCGGCACAACGCCGCGTTCAGTCACC
>CAZDVF010000119.1:0-7604 GCA_964508725.1 uncultured bacterium
CACATTTGTCATGGCCCCTTCCATGGTTTCGCGGATGAACACATTGGCCCACGCCAGCACGCGCCCGTCTATATCGTTCACCGCGCCCTCGACCACGCAAGGCTTGCTCTGACAAAACAGGTCGGAAGCCAATCTGAATAGCGCCACACACAAATAAATTGAAAATGGACCGAACCGCACGACTCGCCTCCGGCAAATGGATTTCATCAAATCGAACGATCCAAAGATACGCATTCAGTTCTGGGATGCAAGTCCGATTCGGTGAACCGTCACACGGATCGGTGAACAGCATGTTGGACAGGTGAATGGAAGGATAAAAAAACCGGAGGTTCAAAACCTCTGGGAGGGTGTTTCTGTTTTGAGTGATTGGACTGAGGTTTCTACTTCATCAACAGCATCTTCTGAGTGGCCGTAAACTCACCTGCCACAATGCGGACAAAGTAAATGCCGCTGGGCACCACAATACCGCTGCTGTTGCGTGAATCCCACTGCACGGTGTGATAGCCGGCCACCATTTTATGATCGACCAGCGTCATCACTTCACGGCCGATCACATTGTACACCTTGATGCTCACACTGCTTTCCTCAGGCAGCCCGAAATTGATCGCCGTCGTAGGATTGAACGGATTGGGAAAGTTCTGACTGAACGAGAACTTGTCTGGAACCTGTTCAACACCGGTAAAAAGCTGCTCAGTCATGCCTTCACCGCCCTGCTCCCCTCTCTGCTGGCCGCCTCCGGTCACATACGTGATTTCGAGTTTGGGACGGAGGGACGAGTCACTCCAATCCGATGAATAAAAACCTGAACCGGTGATCCGCCAACACAGCATCATTCCGAACCTTCAGCAGCATACCATAATTCTGAGCAGGTGATTGTGTCCAATACTCAACTAAATAACGACAACGACGTAAAGAGTGCTGTTGATGCTTGAGTAAGGATGCCGAAACTTCTTTCCAGAGCCCTTCTCGACCACAATGTCGACCCAGGCGTTCCGTTGTTTTCTTGTGGCTGATGCCTTCTGACAAACTTCAACCTATGCTGGAAAGCTGGACACTGCCGCTCTTTAAAATACCAAAATGCATCTGACGAACAAATTTGGAATCCGGCTTGCTATAATCTCCTCTGAACTTGTAGCAATATTGATGTAATTTTACTTGAACTTGTCGATTCAATTCGTTAAGTTCCATCGTTAAAGCTCCTTCTTTTTGGTTCGTTTTGTCTGCTATAAACTAAGAAGAATGGAGCTTTTTATCAATCACTCTTTCACAATATCATGCCTTCCTAAATATCTAATTTAATAATAACTAGATGCTCATTATTAAAATATTTTGGGGGTCACCCTGGAAATATAGATAGAATCCCGAATTGAAACATTTCGGGATTCTGAGTTGATCGCAAATGTTATGTATAAACGGACCCGTACCAGGATCTACTGAACCAAAGAATGGACATGTGGACGTGGATCCTTGACGGGCTCATACCGCTTGCCCACCGCCTCTTTCTCAAGGAAATTGAGCCGCTTTGACAACAGCAGATTTTCATTCATAAGATCACGCTTGGGATTCGAGGCCATAACAGCCATTCCGGCGATTCCACAAACTCCGCCGACCAAGAACGCAAGCATCAGATAAGCAACCATCGGATCGTCAACCTCCCAATCATTTTAAAACGATACAGACTCCGAGAGAACTCTGCGGCAACCAAACTGCAAATATTGTACCTGCAAAATTGAGGTCAATCCAATTCAAATCTGTGAAGAAATGGGCATTTTTTTCCAAATTGAATCATCTTAACCGCGCCTTATTTTCCTATTGAAACTACAGTAATCCCATCTAGAGCATCCTGAGAACGACAATCGATAAAACTTTTTCATATTTCGATCGTCTTACTATGTGACAGGTGAATGCATTTTAGGAAGTAAACAACATGACAGATGCCCGGCTCATCGAGGAATTTCTGAACGGCGATACAAACGCATTTAACACACTGATCTGGCGTTGGGAAAGACCTCTCTATAACTTCGTATATCGGACTGTGGGCGAAAAAGAGACGTCCAAAGATATCTGTCAGATTGCCTTTATCCGGATGTACAAACAACTCAACACTCTGCGCGATAGGGACAAATTCTCTTCGTGGCTCTACCGTATCGCTCTGAATTTGTGTCGCGATGAAATGAAGAAGAAAAAAAGACAGGCCAAAACATATTGGGATGATCTCTGCTCGGACGACGGCACAATCGACACCCTGGCGCAGATGGAAGACCAGCAGACCAAACAACCGGATGACCTATGTCATCATAGTCACATCAGCGAAATTCTCAAAAACGCACTGATGGTGCTTCCTGAAGAGCAGCGGATTGTCATCGTGATGAAACAGTACCAAGATCTTAAATTTATTGAAATAGCCGATATTCTCAAAGAACCTGTGAATACAATCAAGTCTCGGCTGTACTATGGACTTCGAACGCTTCGGAAAACCCTCGAAGCCTCGCAACTTGGCAAGGAGGTGTTGCTCAATGAACTGTAAAGAGATGCCGCAGTATTTGATATCATTACTCTACAATGACGTCACAGATACAGAAGCTGCTGAAATTCGGCGTCATATCGAGAGCTGTTCATACTGCCGCCAAACCTTTCAAGAGATTGAAGGCACATCGCGGATTCTTGCACAATGGGAGGACGAATCTCCCAACGCCAATTTCACGTTCGTCAGCGAACCAACTATTGGTTTCAAATCCTGGTGGGAATGGTTAAAAAATCTCAGTCTTGGTCGGCGACTGGTCATTGCCATCCCTGTGTTCGCTTGTGCTGCCCTTGTCTTGCTGGCAGCCATCAATTTCAGGGCCAGCTACCAAAATGGACAATGGGCCGTATCTGTCAGCTTGATTCCACAAACGCAAAACGCAGATCAAGAAACCCGGCTGACCCAGTCTCTCGATCAAAATCAGCGCGAGATTCTCACCCAGGTTTCGAAGATGATCAGCGAAAGCGAACAGCAGCAACAGTATAATACATCCATGGTATTGGCCAGATTTGCCCAGGAGATGCAAGAGAGGCGGCAGTCAGACCTCCGCCTGGTGGGGCAACAACTCGAAGGTCTTCAGCAGACAACCGAAGGCCGGTTTGTTCAGACCAATGACGTTCTGGACAATCTCATCCGATTTGCCAGTTATCAGCTGGAAAAGGAATAAATTTGAATGCATAATGCCCGGGAGGTTATCCTAAAATGAAAACGTGGAAGCGATCAATCATTGCAAGTATTTTGGCCATTTTACTATCCGTGGGTCACACGGTTTACGCACAGGAGTCCATTGATCAAAAACGGCTCGGACGTGATCTGCGCATTATGGAGGGTGTTTTGAGCAAGCTCCTGAATGGACGCGAATCCAGACAGGCATTTAACGGCCACACCAAATCCGTCTTTCTTCCCGGGTTCGGAGTCGTTTTTCACACCAGTAAGGAAGGGCCCATCTACCGCACATTCGTTACCAATTATCAAAAACAGAGCGCCCTGATTAAAAAAATGGAGGACGTTGAGAGACGTCATATCGAGCTTCGCGATAAAATGGAAGGCCGCCGGAAAGAAGTCGAAGAAGCGGCCCTGCGTGCTGAAGAGAAAGCTCGGGCTGTCGAGGAGGCTAAAGAAAGAGAATTTGCTGTGATCGATGGTTTTCTCGACACGAACCTTGAGGATATTATTGAGGAAGAAAAAAAAAGTATCGGGAACTTCAAGGATCACATTGCTCTCTTTTTTAAAAATTATTCATCGGCCATCGGACAACTCAAACCAGATCATCGCATTGCCGTTTTGGTTAATCTCAAGGACTGGAAACTCATCGATACAGATAACGGTTTCCTGACAGGCTGGATTACCAAAAGCGATATCGACCGCTACCGTCGTAAAGAAATTTCAGACTGCGACCTGGGCAATTTGATCCATTATGATCTGAGCGACAAGGAATCGGACATTGACTTCGACATATCCATACTCTCCGAAATCCTTGACAGGGCCATGATCGAAGACGGTATGTTGAAAAGCTCCAGTAATACAGGAATCTATTTGAAGGGTCTGGGTGCATTGTTGTTTATGGAACTCCCCCGCTATTTCGTTAGTGACGGAGGATTATCAGACGGAGTTTCGGTCATCTTTCAGGGTGAAACTGACAACGCCCTCATCTACAAAATGAACACTGATCAATCCAAGAAAAATCAAGACGCCAACAGACAAAAACGTCAGGATTATGTGCAACAAATCAGAGATAACATTTTTGAATTGATCGCCTCATACGGACACACCCTCCGCATACAGCCTCAGGAATCAGTCATTGTTAAAGTCGATCTGGGCAGACGTTTTATTTCGCTGGGAGGCAAAGATGACAGCGTATCTCAGATTATCATTAAACTAAACAAGAAGGATCTGGACGACTATAACCGGGGCGTCCTCTCGCTGTCTGCTCTGCGCAATAAAATGGTGGAGCGTATTAACTGAAATAGATCAACCTGAACCATTGGCCCCGTCCTCCTTGATAGATGAGGGACGGGGCTTTTTTACTTGTTTGGCACACAACGATTTCCTATCTTCGTGCAAACCTTTTGTGACACCCCTGAGTCTAAGACAATAGACCGCACAAAACGAGATGACCGATTCGGAGGAAAAGAAACTGATTAGCCGTGCCAGACAAGGCGACATGGCCGCCTTCGATGAGATCGTGCGAACGTACGACCAGAGAGTGATGGCATTGGCCTTTCAATTTCTGGGAAACAAACAGGATGCCGAAGATGTCTGTCAGGATGTGTTCATACGCGTTTACCGGAATCTGCACCAGTTCCGACACAAGAGTGAGTTTTACACCTGGCTCTATCGGATCGTGGTCAACAGCGCCATCAGTTATCGGAAAAAAAAGCGCAGACACATGCATAACTCCCTCGACTCGGCAGCGGAAGATAACAACGGCTGGAGTTGGGAGCCGGCTGACACCGAAGCAGATCCGGAACGTCTGCTTAAAAGTCGTGAACTGCACGAACACATTCAGAATGGGCTGGACCATATGCCAGTCATGCAGCGGGTGGTTTTCACGTTGCGCTTCTATGAAGATTTTAAAATCAGTGAGATTGCAGAGATCACGGGTTGCGCTGTGGGGACTGTTAAGAATTATTTATTTCGAAGCACCCGCAAAATGCGAACGGTTCTAACGCCGCTTGTGGATTCTGGAGAATAATGAACCCATGAAAAAACGACAACACATCGAGTCCGATACACTGCTCCTTTACGTCCTCAATGAACTCTCAAAGGACGAAAGGATGACCGTCAACAGTCATTGTAAAACCTGTCGGGATTGTCATCAGCAGCTGGAGAAGGAATTCCAACTTCAACATATCATTCAAAACCAGCCTCGTTTCATCCCTGACGATGCAACGTTGACAAGAAACCGCAACATCCTCCATCATCACATACAAAAAGTGACGGCTGAATCAAAACGGTTTCGTTGGATGCCCCGCTTTAATAATGACCATGTATTCTGGATTCCGATTCGCCGCCTGGCGCCCGCTGCTTGTATTTTCATTCTCGGCATTGCGCTGGGCCGTTTTTGGTCACGCGCGGAATCCATGCGCGAACAGGATGCCCAAACCGCGCTATCCACACTCATATCTGCGACGCCTGTCAGTGCGCTCAGAGTGCTTCCCGAAACAGGACAAAAAGATGAGATCGAGATTCGATTTCGCGCCCCGGAAGAAATGCGCCTGACCGGAAAGCGCGAGGATCCCGACATCCAATCTGCTCTCGCCTACGCTTTCGTGAACGAACCACGAGACAACGTTCGCCTGCAGACCATCGCCCTTCTCGATACGGTATCCCAAAACCAGACCGTCCAGAATGCCCTCATCCGCTCGCTCGAGACTGACGGTAATCCTGGCATTCGACTTAAGGCAATCAAGATTCTAAAATCTCTGCCCATGAATGAAAAAATCAAGAAAATCCTCATCTTCTCACTGTTTCAGGATCCCAACTCTGGTGTTCGCGTCGAAGCGGCCAAAGCGCTGCACCGTCTTCCCGATCCGGATATCCCGTCAATCCTCGCAGAGCGGGCCAAAGACGACGCTTATGCTCGAGCATTGCTTGCCAAAACATTGGGGAAGAATGCACTTTCGGTCAGTCGAAAACAATAACGTTTACTGGAAGGATAAGGAGACAGAAAAATGAAAAAAAGACAAGTATGGATGCAGGCGATATTGATGATCGTCTTTCTGGCGGCGACGCATCTCAGCGCCCAGGATCTCCGCAAGGAGGGCAAGTATTGGATCGGTGAATTCAACAAGACATTCAGCGTCTCGCCCGGCGGTTCCCTCATTATGGACGAAATTCGGGGAGATGTGGACATCCGAACATGGGACAAAAACGAAGTCTCAGTTCACGAAATCCGCCGAATGGATATCTTCACCAAAAACGAAGCCGAAGCAGCCATGAAAGAGTCCGAAACGGGTTTTCGACAGAATGGCAACACCATCCGAATCGGCGGCTCAGGCTTCGACCGCAAATGGATCTCAAGTCGTTTCGAGATTACCGTCCCTGTTGTTTTTAACTGCGACATCGAGACACAGGGCGGCGACCTGACGATCTCCGGCACAAAAGGGGATGCTTCGATGTCCACGGGTGGAGGTGACATTGAGCTGAAACAAATTGACGGGACTGTTGACGTCTCGACCGGCGGCGGTGACATCGACATTATCGAGACCACCAAGCAGGTCACGGCCAAAACCGGCGGCGGTGATATCGACATCAGCAATTCGCAAGGTTCGGTGCACGTCACGACCGGCGGCGGTGATGTGTCAATTGACCGGTCCAAGGATCGGGTAAAGGTACAAACTGGCGGCGGTGATGTGGATATCAGTGACGCTGAAGGGGACATCGATGTTCGGACCGGTGGCGGAGAAATTACGCTTTCGGATGTGGCAGGCGATGTTTCAGTCGGAACCGGCGGTGGAGAGATCGACATCAGGAATATCGGAGGCACCTTCGAAGCATCCACGGGCGGTGGTGACATTTATGCCAAAACAGTGACTGGAGCTTTGAATGTCGAAACCGGTGGTGGAGAGATCGAACTGGTCGACATCAAGAGCCGCGTCGATGTCTCGACAGGAGGCGGAGATGTATCCGTCGAAATGACGCTGAGCGATTTCACAGCAGATCATACTGTCAACATCAGGACTGGCGGTGGTGATATTGATCTGGCCATCCCCGAAAACATGCCGGCAACCATTGATGCGACGATCAAATACAACAAACGCAATTGGGAAGACTACGAAATCACATCCGACTTCTCACTCAAGATCAAGACCACTGATGATGATTCGCGCTACCGAATAATTCAGGCTACTGGCGACATCAATGGCGGAGGTGATCCCGTCACACTCAGAACGGGCGGTGGTAATATCCGTATCACGAAACGCCAACTCCACCAATAGCACACTTTTTTTAATTGTTTCATATCGGGCCCTCGTTTCGTCAACCTCATATTGGCAAAGCGCGGGCCCCTTGAATTGACTGTATCGCCATGAGACATCAAATCAAAGTGAGACACGAACACCCTTCTATATTCGCTCCT
>CAZDVF010000120.1:0-7601 GCA_964508725.1 uncultured bacterium
GCCGGGAGTCTTAAAGCCCCCGCCCCTGGCGGTGGATCGTTTACTTCCAATGTCATTGTGACAGATGAACCCTGACATGCATAAGCCTCTCCAGTCATGCCTGGATGATAATGAAAACCTGCCGACTCTGCCCCACTTGTCCCTCCAACTTTCCATGAGAAAACACAATCCCGATCTCCCGGTTGATGCACTAGCCGATCTGATCTGTTTATACCAAAAGATTGATCTTAATGCAAAGATGGGGGAGATCTCAAAGCAGATTTCGTTGATGCCTGGTGTTTTCTGGGGCTGCACAAACCAACACCATCATGTGTTGACGCCAAGGAGTTAATGCACAAATGCAACGACCAGATCGGCGTCATCAAGGGGACTGCGGAAAATTTTTGGAGTGCTGAGGGAGGATGAGTGGCGTCCGACAGGGACAATTTATATGAGAGAGACTGATTCTCCCGAGGTTGTCGGGAGAATCAGAAACAAATTATGGATCTTTCCTTTATTCACAAAACGGACTCATGACGCCATGTCCGCTACAGCTTATTGAGTTTGTTGACATGCGCGGTAGATGTTGTCGAACAGATCTGGAATGTCCGATTTCGGCACCGACGAGAAGGCGATTCGCAGCAGTCCCTGCATGGCCACAACACCCGTGTCGAAATCTTTTAACAAGATTTGCCGCACTGTCTCGGCGTCGATGCCATCCTTCAACTTCAAGCAGAGGAAATATCCCGAGTTGAAGGGGAGTGGTGAGAAGTATTCTCCGAATGTGTCCTGTTTGTCCTTCAGGATCGCTGCAGCTTCTTCGAATCGTTTTTTAAGAATCTGATATTTGGCCTCTTTGTCCTGCTGATAATCGGGTGATGTAAGCGCGGCCAGAACCAGAGTTTGGGATATGTGGGACGCGCTGGAGATATTCCCACGCACGGCGCCTGCGATCTTGTCCTCCAGCGCCCGGCAAACCTCCTCAGTCATTCCCTTTGCTGACATGGTGACAAATCCGACCCTGAGTCCCCAGCTGTAGAGTTCCTTGGTCGCGCCGTCCACTTTCACCGCCAGGACGTTCTCGTGTGCGTCGGCCAGTAGTGAGAAGAGCGATTCGGTGAATACGCCATCCCCGTACGCCAGTCCAAAGTAGGCGTCGTCGTTGATCACCAGAATCTGGTTGCCTGCCTCGGCGCTTTCTGTGATGATCTGGACGATTTGGCGGGCCTCTTCATCTGTCGGAGTGTAGCCTGTGGGATTGTTGGGCACACTGAAGAGGACGATCTGCTTGCCGGTCTTTTTCTTCAAGCTTTGCCGCAGACTGCCCAGGTCCAGACCACTGTTACGAAACATGGTGTAGGGGCGCAGCACACCTCCACACGCCTGCTCGAAGATCAGTTTGTAATTACCCCAATATTTGTCAGTGATGATGATCTCGTCCCCGGAATCGACAAACAGGTATCCCACCATTGAGAGGCCATGTGTTAGTCCGCTTGTCACTACCGGCAGAGAGACGGTTCCCTCCAGAGAAGGATTATTTTGGCGGATCATGTTCCGCCATGCTTCTCTGAGGGGCGGTTTCCCGTAGCTTGAGATGTAGGGGTAAACGTCTTTCGGATCCAGATTGTGGCATTGATCCATGGCTGCAAGCCGCATGGGAAGTCCGCCATTTTCGATGGCCATACCCACCGTGGCGTTGATGCGCTTTCCCCTGGCTTCCATGCCCTGGCGTACGAGACCCTTTTGCGGGAAATAGATGGACTTGCCGCGTTGGGATAAGAGTTGAAACAGGGCGGGATTGTGCCGCTGAAGGATGTCGTTGAGAGTCTTGGCTTCAGGGTTGATATCGGGCATGGGATCACTCCTTTATCAGGTTGCATTGCACAGATGACACATTGGGTGGATTAGATATTGATATATCCTTTTTGAACCAGCAACTCAGCCATGAGAACGCCGCCGCCGGCCGCGCCTCGGAGAGTATTGTGGGACAAAGCGACGCATTTCCAGTTCAGAACGGGATCGGGACGAAGCCGGCCGATTGCGATGCCCATTCCACTTCCAAGATTCCGGTCGAGAGCAGTTTGGGGACGGTCGTCCTCTTCATAGTAAGTTAAAAATGGATCAGGCGCAGATGGCAGTCCAAGGTTTCCGACAGGATTTTTGTACGATCGAATTGCTTTGATGATCTGATCCCGCGTGGGATTTTGAGCAAAGGCCATACTGATGGACGCCATGTGTCCGTCGGTGACAGGAACACGGACACAGGTGGAAGAGATGACGGGTTTCTCAGCGGGAATGAGTTTTCCGTCTTCCAATTTCCCCCAGATTTTCAGAGGTTCCTGTTCAGACTTCTCTTCTTCTCCCGCGATGTACGGGATGACATTGTCCCGCATCTCAGGCCAGGAGTCGAGGGTATTGCCAGCACCGGAGACAGCTTGATAGGTCGAGACCACGACCTGTTCCGGTTCGAATTGCCGCAGTGCATGGATAACAGGGACGTATGATTGAATCGAGCAGTTGGGTTTGACAGCGATGCATCCGGATGTCCAGCCGTGCTTCTGCCGCTGCCAGTCGATCATCCGGACATGGTCTGCATTGATCTCCGGGATGATCATGGGCACATCGTTGGTCCAGCGGTGGGCAGAGTTGTTTGAGATAACAGCCAGGCCCATCTCTGCGCATTGGTTTTCGAAGCTCCGAATTTTCACTTTATCCATACTGACAGCAGAGAAGGCCATGGCGGCTTGTTTCGCGATGGCCGGGAGATCTGTTTCGACATCCAGCACCTTCAAAGACCGAACGGATGGCGGAATGGGTTCTGAAAAAGTCCAGCGATTCCGCGTCGCCTCTTCGTATAGTGCGCCCGCCGACTGTGCCGATGCGGCCATACATGTGATCTCAAACCAGGGGTGCCGGGCCAGAATTGAGACGAATCGCTGGCCCACCATGCCGGTGGCGCCCAGGATAGCTACAGGTATCCGATCTTCTGGAGCTGTATGATGTTTTGAAGGCACGGTGTCTCCGTTTTTTCCTGTTATCTTTCCTGACGAATCAACAATATACAAAATTTCAATCGGCCGGGCAAGCACAGATGTCATAATTTTCGGTTATCCATAAGAAAAGACTGCGGGAATTTGCTTGCGTTTGTCACAGAATATGATTAAACTTTTTCCAAATTTATTATGATTGCGTGAACGAATCCATGGCATCACATCTGAAAACAAAGATCATTCTTCTCGGCCTTTTCGTGTGTGTTTCCATCTTCCTCCAGCTTCATCATGAGCCGTGGCGGGATGAGGCGCAGGCCTGGCTCATTGCCAGAGACATTCCCAATTTGCCCGCTCTTTTCAATCAATTGAGGTACGAAGGCGCTCCGGTTTTATGGTACTTGTTTCTCATGCCCCTGGCCCGCTCCGGACTCCCGATGTGCAGTATGGCGTGGCTTCACATCGCCTTGATTCTTACAGCCGCCACGATTTTCGTCTGGCGCGCGCCGTTCCGTATTCTCACCAAGGCGGGTGTCCTTTTTAGTTATAGTTTGGCATTCGAATACAATGTGATCGTGCGGTCGTACGCCTTGTCGGTTCTCTTCCTTTTTCTGGTTGCCCTGACGTACCGCAGTCGTTGGAAGAGGCCAATTATATTTGGGTTACTTCTGGCTTTACTGGCGCAGACCAATGTGCACAGTCTGGTGATCACTCTTGTCATGGCTGTATTTTTTTTCTGGGACCTCATCCGTAAGCCGGATATCTTGCGCAGAGAGGCCATGTTTGTGACGGTCATCCTGATTATCGGGATTGGATTTGCCGTGTTTCAGCTTCGTCCGCCGAAGGATATCATGCCACTGCTGGGATCGTGGAACACGGACCTCTCTGTTGGGCATCTGTTGGTCATGCCGAAGGTCGTGATGGGGGCGTTTATACCGATCCCGATTCCGATGCTCCATTTTTGGAATACCCTGCAGATCTTCCATGCACTCAGTTTTACCCTGCCGAGGTTTCCATTCTTGGTTGGAGCAATCCTTTTTACCGTGACATGCGTTTTTTTTCTCGGCCATCGTCGGGCGTTCTTCCTTTATGTCCTGGGTACAACAGCCCTGATGACTGTTTTCTTTCTCAAGTATGAGGGGAATTTGCGGCATCATGGATTCTTCTTCATCCTCTTTCTTGTCTGTTTGTGGATTGCGCGAACCGATAGGGATCGGCCTCTGGTCAGATGGAGAATTGTCAAGCATCCCGGTTTGAACGTGGGCCTTAACGGAATCTTTACTCTCTTGATCGCGGTGCAGGTTGTGGCGTTTGCTATTGCTGCGTACTATGAAATTACGTCTGACTTTTCGACAGCGCAGAGAACCGCCGCCTTTCTGAAAGAGCGAGGATGGACAGACCAAGACACGTTCATCGTATCGTATCCTTCGACGGCTGCTTCGGCCATTCTGCCGCATTTGGATGGATCGCCGTCCACTTTTTACTATCTGGAATATGGCGACGCTCGCAGCTATATGACTTGGACAGCGGCATCTATCCGAAATGCCGACATGTCTCCCGGCGCCATTGCCGATGCGATTGATAGCGCAGCTGTTGGCCGACAGGCGTGGCGTATCCTCTTCATTACAAACCAGCGCATTACCGACGCAACGTTTTTATCCCGATTTACGTTTGTGACGGCAATGTCCGAGGCGATTGTAACCGACGAGTCTTTCGTCATTTACCAACGAAAAGGGAAAACGTGAAGAAAGATATTGACGCATTTTCTGTTTTAAGTCGTGAAAAGACACTGAAGAAAGTGATTGCAGTGATGCCGGCGTACAACGCAGAGCTGACCCTTGATAAGACATTTCGAGATATTCCAACCGGATCAGTCGATGAGGTGATTCTCACTGATGATGCCAGCACGGACAGAACGGTGGAGGTCGCACAAAAATTGGGCATGACCGTTCTCTGTCATGAACGGAACAAGGGGTACGGCGGTAACCAGAAGACGTGCTACGACACGGCGCTGGCCAAAGGAGCGGACGCGGTGGTGATGATCCATCCGGATTACCAGTATGACGCGCGGGTGATCCCGTTCGCTCTGGGCTTCCTCAAAACAGGAATCTGCGATGTGGTGCTGGGATCGCGCATCCGCACGCGCCGTGAAGCTCTGGACGGCGGCATGCCGGTTTACAAGTACATCAGCAACCGGTTTCTTACAATTTTCGAGAATACCATGCTGGGTCAGAATCTGGGCGATTTCCACTCGGGTTTCCGTGTATACACACGGGAGGTGCTGGAGACGATTCCCTTTCACAGGAACTCCGACGACTTTGTTTTCGACTCCGAATTTCTGGCGCAGGCAGTCTATTTCGGATTTCGCATCGGCGATATTCCCATTCCAACACGGTACTTTCACGAAGCGTCGTCCATCAATTTTCGGCGCAGCAGCAAGTACGGCATCCAGACTGTGGGTGTGATGACCAAATTCCTGTTGCAAAAAGCGGGACTGGGACACTTTCCTCTTTTCGAATCCCGGAAGTCTGAATCCGAATTGGAATCGGAGTGACGGCCGTGGAACGAATCCGCCACATTCAATGGCAAATGTGGATCTTGGTCGGCATTCTGCTGGTCAGCGCCGCGTTGAATCTGTGGGGCATCCGATGGGGGCTGCCCGCGCTCTGGTATCCGGATGAGCCGGAAACCATCGAAGAGATCGTCATCCCCATGGCCCGTAATCTGGATCCCAATCCGCACATTTTTCACAAGCCGTCGCTCTACTATTATATTATCGAGTTTTTTCTCCTTCCGTTTTTTCTCTATTTAAAAGCGTTCAGAGTTGCCATCACCTCCTATCCCGATTTTGTTGCTGCTGTGACATTGGTGGCGCGCATAGTGACGGCCCTGTCAGGGGTGGCCGGGGTGTATCTGATCTATTATCTCGGCCGGTTGATCCGCGGCACGACAACAGGCCTTGTTGCGGCTTTCCTTTTGGCGTCCAATCTGGGCTGGGCCGGAACCGCCCACTTCGCCTACATGGATGTCCCCATGCTGGTCATGCTGCTGGCATCACTCTGTGCCCTCGACATCTACCTGAAGACAGCCCAAACACGGTATCTTTTTTGGGGAAGTCTGCTCAGCGGTCTGGCCATCTCCACCAAATTCAACGCCGCGGTGTTTGTCGGTGTGGCGCTGGTTGTGGCGCACCTGATGCGCGCAACCAGAGAGACAAAAAGCAATCCACTCTGGCTTGCCAGGATCAAGACCCTGTTTTCGGGTAAGCTGTTTGCCTCTGCAGGGATGGTCATTCTCGGATTTCTGGCGGGAACGCCCTTTGCTCTGCTGGATCACAAAACCTTTGGCAGCTATTTTGTCAAACAACTTTTTATCACGAAAGGGTACAAGGTTTTTGAGACGGCGCCGAGCTGGGGACAGAATGCCGTCTACCTCCGTACCGCGTTGGGGTGGCCCCTGTTTGTCCTGGCGCTCGTTTCGGTCATTTGGCTGTCTGTCCGTTCGTTTAAAAAAGCAAGATGGATGGATGTGGTGATTCTGGTTGCGCCGGTCCTCTATTTTATCTACGTGGGATCATGGCGCATCACGGCTTTCCGGTATGTGCTGCCCGTGGTTCCGTTTTTGATTCTTTGCACGAGTATGGCGTTTGAAGATGCGCTGTCCCGTCTGCGCAGCTGGCGGATTCCACTTGCGGCTGTTCTGATCCTCATGGCCGGATACACCACGGTTATGACATGCCAAAGCATCCGCTGGTTCGGCAGTGATACACGCGAGACTGCCACCCAATGGATGGAAAAGTATGTTCGAAAAGAGGCGCAAGTGGAAGTTTATGCGTACCTGGCCTACTTGCCCCGTTTCCCGAACGGACTGCAAGTCAACCGGCTGGCGCTGGACTTTATCCCTGAATCAGAGCAGTACGAATTGTACAGGCAAGGCCAGACCACCGAAACGGATTCCCGGGTCGAAACAAAGAACAGTCCTGACCTGTTCACGCGGGAGGCGCTTCTCGAGCGTGATCCTGATTATATTGTGCTCTCCAGTTTTTACTTCGAGCGGTACATCCAGACGGATAAGTATCCCGCGCTGCGTGATTATTTCCGCGAACTGATCGGCGGAGGTTCAGGTTATCGGGAGGTTTTCAGGGTGCAGAATCCTCAAATGCAGGCGTTTTACGTTAATCCCGCCATCGTGATTTTAAAGAAAGAGGGCGAGTCGGGATCTGCGGGTGGACTTTGAATCTGCCAGGGCGATGTGCCCAAAGTCAAAGGATCGCGGGAGTGCAGGGAATCGATTTTTAATTGCCGCTTTTTAAAAAAGTGGCGCAAAAACGACCGGCGGCGATTTTTCACACGCCGATGGGCCTACTGTAAATACCTGAAAGACATTCCAGACTTCATTCTTTTCTTATTAGCTGAACTTTGGCAAATTTGGTCAAATCTTCAACTCAGTCCCATTTAACCCTATTTGTCATTCCCGAAATCTTGTGTCGGGAATCCAGCCCCCCCCTAAAACCCTGGATTCCCGCTTACAAACGCGGGAATGACGACTTTTCTGACTCATTGCATTTGATCACGAGGCTCTACTTTAAAAGGTTTATCCTGTTTCCCAAAAATGTGTTTTGCCAAAGTTCAGTTA
>CAZDVF010000121.1:0-7588 GCA_964508725.1 uncultured bacterium
ATTCTGCTTCAAGAGAAGATGATGGACAAAGAGTCAATTCCCTTCAATCGAAAGCGAATTGTTTTTTACGGCGCTCTGGTCTGGCTGTTGTGGATGGCGTTTTACGCTGTCTTTTTCAGACTCCAGGTGCCTACGCACAATTGGAGTGCTGCTGTCATAAGCTCAGTCGGAACGTACACCTGGTATGCCCTTATCAGCGTGTTGATCTGGTTTATTTGTCGCCGCATCCCTTTCGGCGTCATGCCAGCCCCCCTGCTGATGGCGCTCCATTTTGTCCTTTCTTTGGTGGTATCGGCCCTGTGGCTCTTCTTCGTGTACGGCACATGGTATCTGTTCGCCGGTGACGCGATTTTCAGAGACTTTAATTTTCGCGACATCATCGGATGGCAGTTTCTTTTCGGCGCGATCACCTACCTGCTTATCGTCGGCATTTTTTACACAATCATCTACTACAGACGATTCCGTGAAAAGGAACTGGGGGAAGCGGAACTGAAGATATTGACCCGCGATGCTGAGCTCGAAGCGCTGAAGATGCAGATCAATCCCCATTTTCTGTTCAATGCGCTGAATTCGGTGAGCGCGCTGGTGAGAGAGCGGCCGGATCAGGCCAGGGAAATGATCGCCGGCCTTTCGGACCTGTTGCGGGCGACACTGGAGATGCGCGAGAAAACAACGATCCCTCTACGTGATGAGCTGGACCTGGCCCGCCAGTATCTGGACATTGAGTCCATCCGGTTTCGCGATCGCCTGACAGTGTCCGAAGATGTGGCCCCTGACCTGCTGGACAACCTGTTTCCCGCCTTGACGCTGCAGCCACTTCTGGAGAATGCGGTCAAGCACGGTGTGGCCAGTCATCGTGGAAAAGGAACCGTCCAGTTATCCCTTGAAAAGATGGACGGAGCGATCCGCTGCACCGTGACGAACAAGGTGGAGCACGGGAGTACGGTCCCGTTTCCTGACGTTGCCCGTGGAACCGGATTGTCAAACATTCGCCGGCGTCTGGATTTGCTCTATGGCGAAGCGGCCCTCTTTACTGTAGACGCATCCAAGCCCGGCACATTCACCGTGACACTGCACATCCCTCTGGAGCCGCATGAAACCGGTTAAAGCGCTCATTATTGACGATGAACCTCTGGCGAGGCAGATGGTGCGGGAGTACCTTGCGTCGCACCCGGAGATCCTTGTTGTCGCTGAATGCCGGGACGCCCATGAGGCCTTGACAGCAATCGAGGAGTACAATCCCGACCTTCTGTTCCTCGATATTCAGATGCCCGAAGTGAACGGTTTTGAACTCCTCGCCATGTTGAACGAAATCCCCCACGTCATTTTCTCGACAGCATACGATGCGTTTGCACTTCAGGCGTTTGAGGTCAATGCTGTGGATTATCTGCTCAAACCCTATGTGCAGAGCCGCTTTGATATGGCTGTGGAGCGGGCTTTTCGTTCGATCCATCAGGCCCATTCCGATGTGAAAAAGATCAGACATCTACTCGACTACTTACCGGAGCGAGAGCCTGTCCTCAATCGCATTCTGATCAGGGATAGCGGAAAAATCGTCATCCTGAACGCCTGTGAGATCATCTGGCTCGAGGCGATGGAGGATTATGTGACCATCCACACGTCAGACGCCTCGCATTTGGTGTTGCAATCACTGGGCGGACTGGAGTCGCGGCTTGATCCGATCAAATTTATTCGCGTCCACCGTTCCGCGATTGTGAATCTCGAAGCCGTACGCGAACTCGTTCCACTCTCCGGGGGACGCATGATGTGCCGAATGACCGACGGAACGGAGGTTGCTGTCAGCCGGACAGGCGCGAAGAAGCTGAGGGAGATGATGGTGTAAGAGAGGATGCCGGTTTATTTCTCAACCAGTGATCGTTTCACTTTGGTGTACGGATAATATGCTGCGTTTTCTGAAAATTCCATTCTGACAGTTTATGTTGTTTTCCGATGAAACTTATTTCAGGAGGCGTCGTATAATTTCTTAATGACTGACTGGTCAGTTAATGACTTTCCGGTTTTGATTTCATCCATTTTTACGCATCCTTGAGGGTAGGATCACATGAACCGAAAAGAGATGGAGCGTGAAGCGCGAAAGAAAGACATCCTCGAAACAGCGATGTATTTATTTGCAGAGAAGGATTTTCACGAAGTGACCGTGGATGAGATCGCCGAACGTGTGGGTCTCTCCAAAGGCACCCTTTATCTTTATTTCGAAAACAAGGAGAATCTCTTCTTTACCATCATTCAGGAGAAGACCAGGGAGCTCTTTGGCATGCTGCGCGAGGCGGCCGGCAGTCAGGCATCTTTCACTGATCGACTGACGGATCTGGTTCGCGCTTATCTTGGCTTTTTTGACACCCACAAGTCCTATTTCAAGATCATGCATTCCGAAAAGTGTCGTCTAAGCGAGGATGAGCATTACCGGATGCACGACCACGCCATGGAAGCCTTTGGCACGTTCTTTCAGCATATGACCGTTTTTGTCCGGAGCGGACAGGAAGAAGGCGCTCTGAAACAAGCGCCGCCTGTGGCGTTGGCCAAACAGCTTCAGGGCATGCTCAACGCCTTTGCATTTCATCGTACGTTTGTTGGAAATGGAGATGCGCTGGACGATGATGTCCGGCAAATTGTCGACCTATTTCTGCATGGAGCTAACTTCAATCAAGACAAGAGGTAACGAAGTACATTACGGAGGAATCCAGATGTCGCAAATTCGAAGAATCATGCTCGTTCTGTTCATGTGTGGCGTTTTCCCGGTTCTTGCGCAAGAGACGATGGTGCTCGATCTGTCGCAGAGTGTCTCTGTAGCGCTGGAGAACAATCCTGAAATCAGGATGGCAGAGAAAGAAGCGGCCAAGGCCAAAGCCGGAATCTGGGAGGCGTGGGGCATGCTCATGCCCTCGGTGGACGCCAGCGCCAGTTTCCAGCACGCCTGGGACCTGCAAGTGAACACCATTCCCAACTTCATCAAGGAAATGGTGGGTCCGACGTTCCCAGGATATGATGAGATGCCCGATTTCGTCCGATTCGCCTTCGGCCTCGAAAATACGCTGCGCTACGGCGCCATGCTGACGCAGCCGATTTTTTTGGGCGGCGCCGGCATTGCGGGCATTCAAATCGCCGGAGCGGCGCATCGGGCCAGCCAGCATACGCTGGAAGCCAAGCGTCAGACTCTGATCTTTCGGACGGCAGACGCATTTTACGCTTGCCTTTTAATGCGTGAACTGGTCCGCGTGCAGGAAGAAGCCCTGGCCCAGGCGCAGGCCAATCTCGATGTCGTCCACAAGCGATACGATGTGGGCACGGCTTCGGGTTTTGACAAGATGCGCGCCGAGGTGGAAGTCGCCAACCTGAAACCTGAACTAATTGCTGTCCGCAACAACTTGCAGTCAGCGCTGACCGGACTCCGAACTGTTCTCGGACTTCCCAAGGAAACCCGGATTGACGTCAGTGGAACATTATCCTTCACGCCTGATGAGATGGGAGAAATGCCGCTGAATGACGTGCTGGATCAGGCATACCAGAACCGGCCTGAACTGTTTGCGATGTCCGCGCAAAAGCGGATGGCATCCGGGGGGGTGGCCGTGGCGCGCAGTCAATTCCTGCCCAAGGTTTATTTCCAGACAGATTATTCATACATGGGCATGCGGAACGATCTTAAGTTCGCGCGCGATGACATGTTTAAAGGATTCACGTCCTCCCTGAGTTTGTCGATTCCCCTGTTTCAGGGATTCAGGCGGATTCAGCAAGTTCAGAAAGCGCGCCTCGATTATAAACTAACACTTGATATTGAGAAGCAGCTCAGCGATGGTATTGCCGCCGAGGTTGAGATCGCCCATAACACATTCCGCGAGGCGAAAGAAAAATATCTATCCGCAGAAGAGTCGATCCAGCTGGCCGAAGAGGCGCTGCGTCTTGCCACTCTTATGTACGAAGAAGGCGCAAGCACGCAACTGGATGTATTAAGTTCTCAGCTTGCCCTGAATCGAGCACGGTTGAATCACGCGTCGGCGCTCTATGAGTACCAGAAGGCGCGTTACGGGCTGCGGAGGGTGACCGGTCTTTTAAAAGGTGTCCTGTAATCCTATCGTGACAAGGAGAGAGAAAATGGTTGTTCGAAAAGGTTTATTTGTTCTGAGTGCGGTCTGTTTGGTTGGTCTCATGAGCCGGTGCCAGAGCGGGGGTTCCAATGAGGAAGAAGCCAGGATTCCCGTGGAAGTGATGGAAGTTGATCTGGGAGAGGTCAGGCAGTCTCTCGCCTATAACGGTGACATTGCCGCAGAATTCGAAGTGATGGTTTTTTCGAAAATACCGGATCGCATTGAACAGTACTATATCGATGCCGGGGATGTTGTGAAAAAGGGAGAAACTATTGCCAGGGTAGCGGCCACTGCCATCGAGCAAGCTGTTCGGCAGGCCGAAGCGGGACTCTCGGCAGCCGAGGCGCAGAAAGCCAACATGGACGCCGAGTTTGCCCGCGCCCAGCGTCTCTTTAATGAAGACGCCATGAGCAAACAGCAGTTTGACGCAATCCAGGCACAATATGAGGCAGTTTCCGCCCAGGTGAAACAAGCCAAAGCAGGTCTGGCGACAGCGTCAAGCCAGCTTGAGGATGCCACGATCTCGGCGCCCATCTCCGGTATCATCGGGAAGCGCTACTTTGAAGCAGGCGATATGGCAACGCCGGGCATGCCTGTTGCCAGTGTTGTTCAGATGAACAGAGTGAAAATTCGATTCGACGCGACAGAAGAGGATCTTGGGAAGTTGGCTCTGGGCCAGAAAGCAGAAGTCAGTGTGCGCAGCTATCCCGATCGCACGTTCAGCGGCAAGGTGACCAGGATCAGTCCGATTCTGGATCCCGCGACACGGATGGCCGCTGTGGAAGTGCTCATCCCTAATCCAAAACATCTGCTCAAGCCGGGGATGTACGCTGAAGTCGAGATCACAACGGGCACGATTGAAAACACCATCGTTGTCCCGCGGTATGCTGCGATTGAAAGCACATCCCTCATGACTGTCAACGGAAAAGACCAGGTTATGCGCGACTATTTCGTGTATGTTGTGAACGATTCCAGCCGGGTGGACCAGCGAAAGCTCGATGTGGAGTACGTGAACCATCAGTCTATCGCTGTTCGTTCCGGAATCCAGGCCGGAGAAACACTCGTTATTTCGGGTCAGAATAATCTGAGAGACGGCGTTGCAGTCCAGGTTGCTGGAATGGAGGAGGGCGCATAATGCAAATTACTCAAACAGCCATCAAGCGTGGCGTCACCTTTCTCATGATTTATATTGTCGCCGTCGGATTCGGCCTGTTTTCTTTAAGCCGGTTGCGTGTCGATCTGTTTCCGAGTCTCGATTTTCCGATCATCGCCGTGATCACCCAGTACACTGGCGTGGGCCCATTTGATATCGAAACAGTGGTCTCGCGTCCCATCGAAGAAACCGTCTCGGCTGTCCAAAATGTGAAGACTGTGACTTCCACCTCAAGTCAGGGATTGTCACTCATTATGATGGAATTCGAGTGGGGCACGGACATGAATCAGGCCGAGATTGATGTCCGAAACAATCTTGATTTTATCGATGAATATCTTCCAGATGACATCACCGATCCGATGGTTTTCGCCTTTGATCCGTCGATGCAGCCCATTGCATTTCTTTCTGTCGGATCCAAGATCCACGGTCTGGCCGAACTCAGGCGCATATCCGAGCGCGAGCTGGAACCCCGCATTGAGCGGATACCCGGAGTCGCGTCAGCATCGACCACAGGCGGATTGCAGCGCGAAATCAAGGTGCTGCTGGATCCTGTTCGGCTGCGCGCCCGGAATGTCGCTGTTCAGCAGGTGGAAAACGCCCTGCGGATGAATAACCTCCAGATTCCCTCCGGCTGGATCGACAATGCGGAGCGGGAGTTCACCATCCAGACGCAGGGTGAGTATCTGAGCGTTGACGAGATCGGAAACACCAGCGTCTCCATGATGGGCGGATCGGTTATCCGTATCCGGGATGTGGCCGATGTCGTGGATGGATTTGTGGAACAACGGCAGCGCGTGCTGGTGAACGACAATCCCTCTGTCCTTCTCATTGTTCAGAAACAGTCGGACGCCAACACAGTCAGCACAGCCCGTGAGATGTTCAGGCGGTTTCCGGAGATCATGGCGGAGCTGCCCAAGGGCGTGGAACTTGAGACGATTTATGATCAATCCGACTTTATCAACAGATCCATGTCCAATCTGGGAAGTACGGCCATTCAGGCGATTTTTCTCGCTTTTCTGGTGCTGCTTTTTTTCCTCCGTAATTTTCGCAGCGCAACCATTGTGGCCATTTCCATCCCCATTTCAATGATTGTGACGTTTGCTGTGATGGATCAGGCGGGGCTGACTCTGAATATTATCTCAATGGCTGGTCTCGCCCTTGCAGTGGGGCTGCTGGTGGATAACTCCATTGTGGTGCTTGAGAGCATCTACCGCCATCGTGAACAGGGTAAATCAGCGCGCGAGGCTGCAGATGTGGGTACAAGAGAAGTCGCCATGGCCATTACGGCGTCGACGCTTACAACTGTTTCTGTCTTTGTACCAGTGTTGTTCGTGCCAGGGATCGCGGGTGAGATGTTCAACGATATGGTGGTGACCATTTGTTTTTCTCTGGCTGTCTCGTTGATCGTGGCATTGACCCTTGTTCCACTGATCGCATCACGGTTTCTGAAAATCCAGGATGAGTCTGACGGCAATTCCAGATTACAGAAACTTAGCAGGCGGATTGGAGGGTGGATCCAAAGCTTGCAAACAGTCTATCTCAAGGCGCTTGACTGGTCCATTATCCGCAGAAAGTTTGTGTTTTTTACAACGATCGGGATTCTGGTTATATCCATCCTGCTTTTAACGACCCGCGGCGGTGAGTTTATGCCTGAAAGTGACATGGGATTCTTGCAGATGGCGCTCGACCGGTCTCCGGGCACGAGCCTCGAATCGATGGATCAAAGCGTTCACGCACTGACCGAGATCATCAAAGAACACGTTCCTGAAGCGGAAATGGTCTACACCAACTTTGGTCAGGGTGAAGGCATGTTCGCGGCGTTCTCAGCGGCCGGCTCCAACGAGGGCGAGATTATGGTCCGCCTGAAAAGCCGCAGTCAGAGGAGCCGATCCCTTGAAGAGATTCAGGAAGACATTCGTGAGCGTGTGAAAGTTATTCCCGATATGAATGTCAGTTTTGAAGACCGCGGCGCACAGATGTTTTTCGGCGGCGGCGGCGATATTGCCATCCAGATTTTTGGATATGATCTCGGTGTTTCGGAAGCTCTGGCTGATGAAGTCGTGCGTCGTGTCGAGAAGGTCAAGGGTGTTTCCGAGATCGATGTCAGCATCAAGGAATCTGCGCCCGAACTGAAGATCCACCTCGACCGCCAGAGAATTGCGGATCTGGGTCTCTCAACCGCCCAGGTCGGGCAGGTTATCAGCACGAGTATTTTGGGCAGTGTTGTGACCCGGTTCCGTGAAGGCGGCGATGAATATGATGTCCGCGTGCAACTGACAAAGGATGCTCGGGAGAATATTCGGGATATTGAGAATATCCTCATCATGACTCC
>CAZDVF010000122.1:0-7586 GCA_964508725.1 uncultured bacterium
GATCTTTTGGCTTGATGGACCGTTGAGACGCAGCCTGAAGCACAGCCTGGGCCAGCGGATGCTCCGACCGCTTTTCTACTGACGCGGCCCAGAAGAGGAGGTCATTTTCTGAAATACTGTCCGATGTGACGATATCGGTCACGACCGGCTCTCCGTGTGTCAACGTGCCGGTCTTGTCAAATACGATGGTGTCGATCCGGTGCATGGTTTCCAGTGTCTCGCCGCCTTTAATGAGCACGCCATGCCGCGCACCGACGCCGGTTCCCACCATGATGGCCGTGGGCGTAGCAAGTCCCAGCGCGCAGGGACAGGCGATAATGAGCACGGCAATGAAGTTGAGAAGCGCCCGTGTCAGCGCCGGCGGCGGACCGAAAAGCATCCACACGGCAAAGGTGACCAGAGCGATGCCGATGACTGTGGGAACGAAGACAGCGGCTACCCGATCGGCCAGACGCTGGATGGGCGCTTTTGATCCCTGCGCCTCCTGCACAAGGCGGATGATCTGCGCCAGCACGGTATCGCTGCCGATGCGCTCGGCCTCGAAAGTGAAGCTTCCTGTCTTGTTGAGCGTGGCGCCGACAACGGCATCCCCCTGTTTTTTCACGACGGGAATGGATTCGCCTGTGATCATGGACTCATCCACAGTGGAGAGACCATCGATCACCTTGCCGTCCACCGGAATTTTCTCGCCGGGACGCACCACGATCCGATCTCCCACGCTCACGTCCCCGATGGGGATATCCATCTCTACACCATCCCGCACTATGCGGGCGGTCTTGGGTTTGAGTCCGACAAGCTTTCGGATGGCCTCGGATGTCTGACCCTTGGCTCGGGCTTCGAGCATGCGTCCGAACAAAATCAGGGTGATGATCATCAGGGCCGTGTCGAAGTAGACGTGGATTTCTCCCTCCCCAAATCGGAAGAGACCGGGGAAGAGGGTCAGGACGGTTGAGTAGATGAAGGCCGTTCCGGTACCGACGGCCACCAGAGTGTTCATGTCGGCAGTACGGTGTTTTAGGGTGACCCATGCACCGCGATAGAACTCCGAACCGGCCCAGAACAGGACGGGCGTGCTGAGGACGAGGAGGATGACGCGCGTCCACCCGGCGTCCATATGATGCAATCCGGGCACCATGTGCTGCATGGAACCGGCCATGACCAGAACCGAGGCGATTGCACTGAAGATGACTTTCCGTTTCAGAGATGCGTAGCGCCGCTCCCGCGCGAGTTGTTCTGTATCCACTTGCGCGTTCACATCCACTGTGCCGATTCGGTAATCTCCGGCTGAGGCTACGGTCTTCCGGAAATCATCCAGTCCAACCTGGCCAGGGAGGAAGGTGATATCCGCCCGTTCCGTAGCGAAGTTCACACTGGTATCCAAAACGCCGGGTAAAGTTTTGAGGATTTTTTCCACGCGAGCGACGCAAGATGCGCAGTGCATGCCTTCGATGGGGAAGGAAATTCGCTCTGTCTTGACCTTGTAACCGATTTCTTCAATCGTTCGAATCATGGCTTGTGGTTTGATCTGTCCGGCGACATACGAAACTGAGGCGGATTCGGAGGCCAAATTGACGTTGGCTGATGAGACGCCTTCAAGTCCCTCCAGCGCCTTTTCAACACGAGCGACACACGAGGCGCAGTGCATGCCTTTGATGCCGATGTCCAAACGTTGATTTTTATCCAACGGCGTTTTTAGTCCTTCTGCCGAAGATGCAATGTCCGCATCACACTGCAGATACTGCTCAGGATTCGAATCGAATCGTTCCTTGCATTTGGTATTGCAGAAATAAAACGTCTGTCCGTTGTGGATGCTTGAACCGGCTGCGGTTTCGCTGTCCACGTCCATGCCGCAAACGGGATCGATGGATTTCATATTCTTAGTCCTGTTTTACAACGCGTCAATAACGCGTTGTAGTTTGCCCTGAACTTCCAGAGCGACATCCCCCAAATCAGGATTCTGAACAGCCTGCATCGATGCGATTGGATCGACGGCCGCGACTTCTGTCTGTGCGTCATCCGTTTCCTGTCCGATAATGTTACACGGCAGCATGGTCCCGATCGTCGGTTCAGCCTGCAGGGCCTTGAACGCGAATGGCGGATGACACGTCCCTAAAATCTTGTATTTGCGGAAGCTCACATCCAGCTTTCTCTTGAGTGTTTCCTTGACGTCGATCTCGGTGAGAATGCCGAAACCTTTGGTTTTAAGAATTGACGGCAATTTGTCCGGCACCGCTTCAAACGGTAGATCAACGATGCGTGCAATGTAATAGCTCATTTGCAGGTCCTTCCCTTGCATGGATTTTTATGCTTCAATCAGCGTGTCGTTCGAAAGCGTTTCAAACCATAACGCACGGAGTGTGGGTTTGTTCCGGTTGAGGATAGAGGAGGAAGCATGCCATCTCTGCGATGTATATATAGTCATTCTGATTTCTGATGGCATTATGCAAAAATATACATGTTTTTTTGTGGACATGCAACTTATTTGATCAGTGCCAAGCATAGATAGGGATCAACCTGACATCAGATGATATACAAGTTTGGGCATGATTTGTATGAAATCAATTATTTTTACAAGTTTACTTTTTTTCAGGGCAACATTATAACTAAAAATTTCGTTATACAAGTATGCACGATTCTGTTCCATTACTTATTGTTGCGTAACAACACCCAGGGAGAATGGCATGTTATTCAGCTATTTTAAGATTGCCTTGCGAAATATCAGACGGCAAAAAATCTATTCCGCTATCAATATTATTGGATTGGCAACAGGACTGACGATCAGTCTTGTGATTGCCTTTTATGTTTACGATGATATAACGTTCGACCGGTTTCACGAGCATGCCGGTTCGGTTTATCGCGTGGTTATGCAGAGCAATGTAGGGCAGGGGGGCAGAACGTCAGCCATTACTGCCGGACCGTTGCTCCCAGCTGCTGAACGTGAGATTCCCGAGGTCATTACGGGAATACGGTTGATCCGATTTGGGCAGATTCCCATCGATCGGATGGATTCAGAAGCCGTCGATGAGGAAGAGCGTGATCCCATTCGGGGCAGCGCCCTTGTCGTCGATCCAGATTTCTTGGATGTGTTCAGTTTCAGGATTCTTTCGGGAGATCCTTCAGATCTTGAAAATCCCAATGCGGTTTTTCTGACTCCGGAGATGGCTTCAATCGTGTTTGGTGAAGAAGAACCAATGGGCAAAGGATTGCAAATTCCGGGAATGCAGGATTCCTATGTAGCAGGACTTATTGAAGAGCCGCCGGGAAATTCTCACTTGCAGTTTGACATGGTCATTCGGCTCCGTGTCGAACAAAATCCCGTCTGGTGGGATTCATGGGAGAACCAGGTCCTTTCCGGGTATGTCAGACTTGATAATACTGCAGACGCTTCTGTTGTTGAATCGAAGATGGATCAGCTTGCGCACGCCAATGGATTTCCTGAAAACTATACAATCAAACTTCAGCCTCTGCTGGATGTGCATCTTCACTCAGCGGACTATGCATATGATGTGCGTAATTTTGGCAAGAAAGATGTTTCCGTGGTCTACGTGATGACAGTCATTGGCATCATGATTCTGTGCGTTGCGTCCATCAATTTTATCAATCTGTCCAGTGCACGGGCTGCAAAACGGGCGCGGGAAGTGGGCATGCGCAAGGTGGTTGGATCGGAGCGACTCCATCTCATCATTCAATTTCTTGGGGAATCGGTCTTTATCACGTGCATCGCCATGGTCATCGCAGTTTTTATACTTCAACTGGCGCTTCCCCACCTGGAGGGTTTTCTGCAGAAAGACCTTAAAGTTGATCTGTTCGGGGAGCCGCTGCTTTTTCTCATATTTTTCGGAACGGCTGTTGGAGTCGGTTTGCTCTCAGGCGTTTATCCTGCGCTCATCCTGTCGGGTTTTCAGCCGATTATGGTTCTGCGTGGTGAATTCGAAACGGGCAAGAAAGGCGTTTTAATGCGGCGAATTCTTGTGGTCTTTCAGTTCGCTATCACAGTGGCTCTCATTCTTGGCGTCTTAACCGTCATGATCCAGATTCGATACCTGAAAACCGTGAATCTGGGATATAACCGGGAACAGGTGCTGGCCATTCCCAATTTCCTCAGAAACGATGACGACCTGTTGAAAGCCCGCCTGACGCAAATCCCGTCGGTGAAAGCAGTGGGACGAAGCAACCGTTTGATGGGAGAAGGACTTTCTGTGATGGCCATTCCCGAAGGATTCGACAGATCCAACAGCCTCAATTGGTGGTGTCTTTACATAGACGACGGCTTTTTTCAAACTTTGGACATTTCTATGGCCCAGGGCCGTGAATTCTCAGATACTTTTCCGACCGATCGGGAAGACGGCGTCATCATCAACGAGGCTGCTTTGGAGTTGGCAGGGTGGAATGATGCTATCGGCAAGCGTATTGATTTGATCATGGAGGAAGGTGATGTGGTCACTGTGCGCGTGATCGGCGTGGTCAAGGATTTTCATTTTACATCCACCCGTCGGAGGACGGGCCCCATGTTTTTTCTGTACAATCACCGAAGGAGTCCGTTGATTTTAGCCAGGCTGACCGGAGGGCAGATTCTTCAAGCCCGTGAGCAGATCGAGCAAGTGCATCAGGAATTGTATCCTGATCGGGATTTCAATGCCTTTTTTCTCGATGATATTTTTGACCGGCAATTTAATGACGATCGTGAATTCGCTTCGCATCTGGCATTTTTCGCCGGAGTGGCGATTTTTATCGCTTGCCTGGGTTTGATTGGACTGGTCTCATTCGCCGTGGAACAACGCAAGAAGGAGATAGCTGTGCGTAAAGTGCTGGGATGCAGTGAAGGACGTCTCGTGGCGATTCTTGCTCTGGACTTCCTGAAATGGATCCTTGTGGCTAATGTGGTCGCTTGGCCGCTGGGATATTTTGCCATGCAAAGATGGCTGCAGGAATTTATTTATCGTGTTCCGTTTACCGTTTGGCCGTTTCTGTTTTCCGGGATGGGCGCTCTGGTCCTCGCCATGTTGACCATTTCGTTTCAATCCATTCGGGCATCGCGAATGAATCCTGCCCTGGCGTTGCGTCAAGAAGTATAGTTTTCTTAGTTGTCCAGAACGAGATTATTGGTGAAACGATGTTTTAAAGGGGCTGTACCAAAAGTCCCCAACATGTCATTGCGAGCGTCTAATTGCGAAGCAATCTCCATCAGTCCATACTGAATTCAGGAGATTGCTGCGTCGCTTCGCTCCTCGCAAAGACTCAAATTGTACTTTTGATACAGCCCCTGTAAAAGCCGTAACAATGATTCCCTTCGCAGCTCCTACCGTATTAATGTCATCTTTCTCTCTGCTGTAAAATGCTTCATTTGGATACGGCAAATATACATTCCTGATGGAAGATCTTTCCCGCTAAAGGTCCTTTGATAGATGCCGGGTTCGAGAGTTTCATCCGCAAGCATGGCAACTTCACGGCCAAGCAGGTCATACACGGTGAGGACAACACGGGTGCGCTCCTTCACCTGGAATCGGATAATGGTCTCCGGATTGAAGGGATTGGGTACGTTTTGGTCGAGGGAGAACCGATCCGGAACGTTATCGACGATTTGATCTCCAACCGAAACAATCACATCATCCGAGAATGGAGAGGTATTCCCCCTGCTGTCCGTAGCGGTTGCAGTGATGTGCGAATTGGGCGGCGACGCGGTGAAATCGAAAACAAATGCACCGCTTCCGTCCGCAAAGGTTGATCCGAGAAACGCCTGGCCCTGATCGGCTTCATCAGCAAAGACTTCGATGGTTTGCCCGGCGACTGCTGTGCCGGAAACCTGTGTTGATGTGACCGATGCGATGACCGGCGGCGCCAGCTCAATGTTGCCTCCGTTTGACAGTGCGATACCAGATTGAACGTTTTTTGAAATAGTGTTTTCCGTGATCCTGTTTCTGATTGATCCGTAATCGCTGATATGCACGCCGTGCCTTCCGTTGAATCCAATCACATTGTTTTCAATGATATTGTCTATTGTGCTGTCCTGGTATGAGGTAATGAAAATGCCTGTTCTCCGATTTCCAATATCGTCTCTCCACGTATCGTCAGTGCCGATCCAGTTATGGCTGATCGTGTTGGCGCTTGAATGGTAGATGTAAACGCCGTATGCATTTCCTGAAATGTGGTTACCGGTGACGCTATTTGTATCCGATTGATACAGTAGTCTGAGTCCACCGTATCCATGATTTCCCAGCGTGTCTGTTAACGTCCGGTTCAGACCAATAATACAATCGAATATCTCATTCAGACACGAATTGCCTTCGATGTTGACGCCAGTTTCCGTGTTTGATGAGATAATGGATTTCTCTTCTCCCAAAGGACCAATCAGTGTATTCCTGGTTTGTTGAGACAGCGTGATTCCAAGCTCATTGGGCGCGGGGATCATGCCGGTGGCGTCGGTTCCGATGTAGCATCCCAAGATCGAACCACCAAGCACACCATCAAAGTAGATGCCGTGCCAGCCAAAATTGTTAATCACCATGCCGAGAATGTGTGTTTGATTCGCCTGTGATCTGAGTCCTGTGCTGTTGCCGATTACCGATCCGCTGAGTTCAATTTCCGGTCCGTCAGGATTGACATCCCGTCCAATGTAGCGTCTTTGGCTGAATCCGTCGATGACAAGGCCGGAGTCGGAGATCGTGTGCATGTGCTCATCCGGAGCGATGGTCCAGACACCGGCAGAAGCGTCAAAGTTGGGATCAGACTCTGGTATTTGAAAATGGATGGAGTCCGGTCCCGGATTGAGGTTGGCTGTTTCGATGGCCCAGCGCAAGGACCCTTCTCCGGAGCCGGCTGTTGTGGTAACCAGAATTGGTCCGATCCACCGTGGTTCCGAGAATTCGGATGTGCTTCCGTTGGGGTTCGTCGCTGTGGCGGTTACCCACGGGCCGGCGGGCGTCTCGCTGTACGTCCAGTCTCCGGTTGCGTCGGCCGTCACAGATCCTTCAAAGACTTTACCTTCGTCATCCGGGCCCGAGAAGATCTCGATGGCAGCATTGGCTGTTGCCGTGCCGTGCACCGAACCGAATCCCGAAATGACAGGCTGCGGCATGTCTTCATTTCCGCCGGAAAATATTTTAATGCCCTGATATTCATTTTGATAGATGCTGTTTTCTGTGATGGTGTTGGCGACCGCTTCTGACGAATTGATCTGGATGCCATAGCGTTGATTTCGTGCGATGAGATTGCCCGGGCCGATGGTGTTGTGATGCGATCCCTGATTGATTTCGATTCCGTCAGACAGGTTGGGGATGGCCAATGATCCGCTGGCGTCGGTTCCGATGGCGTTGCCGATCACCCGGTTATTCGATGTGTTGTCACTCCGAATATTTATGCCGTCAGCGTGGTTTCCGGATATAATGTTGGCTTCACCGTCACCTTCGCCGCCGATATCATTGTTGGATGGCCCCATAAAAAGCCACACGCCGTTAGATCCGTTTCCCAGTGCAGTGCGTCCTGTTGAGTCAACGCCGATATAATTGCCAATGATGCGGTTGAAGCTGGTGCTGTCGCCGCCGAGATAAATACCCATCTCGCCGTTTCCGGAGATGATGTTCCTCTCA
>CAZDVF010000123.1:0-7532 GCA_964508725.1 uncultured bacterium
CAGAACGACCGTCGAGATCACGAAGCTGTACCAGGAAACCCAGGAACGTAAGATCCAGACAGAGCTCAAATTGGAAGAGGGCGAATTGTGGGCCTCGGTGCACGAAGTCGAAATGAACACGGAATTTGACATCTCCGCTCCGGTGGCGGCCGCAGCCATCACCGGTACAATTTTACGGATGCATGTTGATCCTGATTCCACAACACAGCTTAAGGTCTACAAGGGTGAAGTCCACATCACAAATGCGCCGGAGCGAACAGATTTACAACCCAAGTCCCTGATTCCGCACGAAGTGCCCGGTCCCAGAGAAATTCCAGGTCCCCGCGAGGTGTCGCTGGACGAGTGGATTTATATTGTGAAGTCGATGCAGCAGATCACAATCGACGGGCAGGGCAAAGTGGTGTCACAGGGTGACTTCACAGCCAAAGATCAGGAAGAGCAGGATCCCTGGATCAAGTGGAATCAAAAGCGCGACAAACGGCGCCTTGAGCAATTGAAAAAAGTGTTGGAACAAAAAAAGGAATAAATCCGTTTCCGACGAAAAAGATTCGATGTCACCCCCGCTTTGACTTAAAATCCTCCTGTCTATCACAGGAGGATTTTTTGTCCCGCCATGAAATGGAAACAATCCCGCACTTCTGGATTGGTCCGTATCGCCTGTGTGTGACTGGATGAGAAATGATATTGCTTTTCGGACAGGAAGATGTTGCGGAATCTCCAGCAGAAAATGAGGACTGATCCGTCAACGCAGAATCGTGCTAAAACCGGTATCCAGCAGAAAAATAGAGTTGTCGGTTGCTGTCGCTGGTGACGCCGTATCCAAGCTGGATTGGCCCTGCGATGGTGTTGATCGAGAGAACTGCGCCGGCGCCCTGTTTGAAATCGGTTGTGACGATTTCCGTGTAACGTCCCCAGATGCCGCCCAGGTCGTAACGCAGCGCCAGATAAGATTCCAGCCAGCGTGGCCACGGCATGCGGAGACGTCCTTCAAGCCGAAGGGCCAGAAACCGTTTGCCCACCAGGGCTTCTTCAGGAAGGCCCATGAACGAGTCCAGCCCCCCCAGCCGGTATTGCTTGACAAAAGGTGTGGTTTGATCAGCTGTTCCCCACGCGATACGGGGATGCAGGATCATGCCGTCCGTTAGCGGATAGAAGAATGCCATGGATGACCAGATTTTAACGTACGAGATGCGGCTGCCTAGGAGGCCTGTGGCTGTTTCGTATTCCAGAACATGGTGGTTTCCCCTCCGCGGGAATGGCATGCGGTCGCGCGTGTCGACTTCGGATCTGAATGTCAGGTTGCGCAGCGTCACGTCGTCGCTGGGTGCGATGCCGCCGGCTGAAGGATTCAGGATGATGCGTTCAGCCCGGTACTTGAGAGAGATCGTTCCCAGGCGGCGCATGTGTTGTCCGATGGTGAAAGATCCGTTCAGATGCGTTCGCTCGTATCCACCGACGCGGTCGAAAGCGTTGTAGTAGTGAAAGTGCTGTTTTTTTGCGGACAATGTCAGATCATAAGTCAGCATCGTTCGAAACAGTCGATCGGACCACAGCCGGACCTCCACCATCTCATCGCGTTTTCCCAGAAGTCCCGTAACAGAGCTTTTTGATCCGAATCCCAACAGGTTTTCCCTCACGATTTGCAACATGGCCTGGGTTCGGCGTTCAAGATTGTACTGAAGTCCCAGATGGAGCAGGGTGAAACCCAGTTCCTTGAGGGTGAGATGGAGGTCATAAGTCTTACCGTTTCGCCGCGGTTCCAGCTGAACGGTTTCGAAATACCCGGTGCTGAAGATGTTGCGCATACCCGAATGGATTTGATCCGCCGTGATGAGCTCGCCGGGCTTGACATTCAGCTCTCTCTCGATGACGAATGCCCGGGTGTGATCGTTTCCCTGCATGCGGATGCGGTTCAGCCGGCCTTCATTGATGGCGATGGTCAATGTGCCGTCATCCGACAAGTCGGCGTGCTCGATACTGGCCAGAACATAACCATCGTTCTGGTATGTATCCAGCAGCATGCGCCGGTCCCGTCGGGCCTTGTGGATGTTCAGGATGGCGCCTGGCCTGGTCTCCATTCGCGCGATCAACGAGTCGGGTGAATATCGGCTGCATCCGGTGATTTGGATGCGCCGCACCGGAGGCTGCTCTTCCACAATAAAGAGGAGGCGTTGGGTGGAGGTGTCCAGGCGGCACGATACAGAACGAAATGCGCCACTCTGGTAGAGTGTGCGTCCGGTCCACTGAATGTGATCGTCTGAAATTCGATGCGTCGTATCCAGGTCCATCCCTGCAATGAGCGAATCCTTGTTCAGCGTCCGACAGCCTTCCACAGTGACACTGTGGATCCGGAAAAAACGTAAAGGGGTTGTGCTGCCACGCTTGTCCAGGGCATCTTCAATCTGAGGTAGAATCCTCTCTGTAGCAAGTCGTCCTGCCTCTATGAGGTTTGTGATCTGAGAAAAATCGGTGTTGGATATGTCCTCGAGCCTGGGCTGGATGACAACATCGGCTTCTTCCATCTGGGATGTCAACTGCTCTTGCTGCATGATGGTTGTGACTTGATCGGCGATTTCCCAGGGCAGGCCCAGATCTTCTGCTGTGCGGAGCCTGGATGACGTGTCTACAGCAATGACCAGGTCGGCTCCGAGAGAACGGGCCTCGTCAACAGGCAAGTTCTGCACAAGGCCGCCGTCCAGCAGCAGCCGTCCATCGATTCGTACCGGAGTAAAAAGAAGCGGAATGGCCATACTGGCCCGCAGGGCATTGACCAGAGAGCCCTGTTTCAGGACCACTTTTTTTCCTGTCAGAAAATCGGTAGTCACGGCCCGAAATGGAATGGATAACCGATCGAAATCCGTCGTGACCGGATGGGTGCTTCGCAGCAAAAGATCGCTCAACAGACTGGTCAGGCGCTGTCCTTCTGTGAATGCAGACGGGATGTATGGTGTGATTCCCCTGAGCCGGATCTGCAGGATGTGGTCGGCGTTTTCACTTTTCTGGCCGAGAAAAAGCTGTTCTCTCGGCGGCGTGTCGTGGATGATGTCTTCCCACCGAATCTCTGTGGCCAGACTTTCAATTTGAACAGCTGTATATCCGGCGCAGAACAGACCGCCGATGATGGCGCCCATGCTGGTTCCAGCGACACCATCGACGGGGATGCCTTGTTGTTCAAAGGCCTTGAGCACGCCGATTTGGGCCAATCCGCGCGCACCGCCACCGCTCAGAGCCAGAGCGACTTTGGGACGCAGAATGCGCCGGTAGGGCAGAAAACTGTCACGCCCTGTGGGCTGGGTTTCAAGACCAATGGAGATTTCGATTTCCTCTGTCTGGCAGGATGCAGTTAGCGTCCATCCTGAAATGGCCAGAAGGCATGTCAGTAAAATCCGGTACATTTTGATTTGGATTGTTCCAATCCGTCAACAGGATAATCGAATCGATCAGGCAGGAAAGTGCATCCTGATCCGTCATGATGGTCCGGATACCTGCATAGTGTCCTACCCATTATGATGGAGATCTATCAAAGTTAAGGAAAACGCCCAGGAAATGCAAGTGACCTTGCATTTGACAGACGATTTTTGTAAAATAGGAATTGATGAAAAAAGAAAGAAAATCCGTTTGTCAGTCGATGAATACGCAATCCATCGCATTGATCACGCTTTTTGCGGCACTGACCGGAGTGGGAGGATGGATCCGCATTCCCACGCCTGTTGTGCCGGTCACGCTTCAAACATTTTTTGTCTATCTTGCAGGAGATCTTTTAGGACCACGGCGGGCGGCATGGAGTCAGCTGGTTTTTCTAGCATTAGGACTTTTGGGTGTTCCGATCTTTGCCGAGGGTGGTGGATTGGGGTACGTTCTGCGGCCGACATTTGGTTATCTGGCCAGCTTTCCCGCAGCAGCGTGGATCACCGGCAAGCTTTCGGAGAAAATCAGCAGGACGGATCAATGGCAAAGCTGGATTGCAGCTAACGCAGCAGGAAGCGTCCTGATTTTTGGTGTCGGAGTGTTCTACCTCTTGTTTTCTGTCAACACATTTCTTGGAAAAGAGATGTCGTTCATCCAGGCTGTCTGGAGTGGTTGTATTCTCTTCGTACCTGGTGAATTGGTCAAGATTGTCCTTGCAGCGTGGCTGGCGCGACGATTGAAATCCCTTGTTGAGCGGAGTGTTTTGTGCTGACGAAGCATCAACATTTGAGCCTGTCAGGATGCTTTCTCCTGATGTTCTGCAGTGTTATTTACGCACAGCAAAGTGATATTGAGCGCATCCGGGGGGAGATACAACGACTTGAAAGAGACATCCAAACCCAGACACGACGTGAAAAAACCCTGCTTGAACAGGTTCAGGATACCGAGCGCGAGATCGGTTTGCGCCGAATGTTGATTCAGGAGCTGGAAAAGGAGAACCGATCCACAGAGAGGAAAATCACCCGGATCGAGGGACGACTCGAACAAACGATGAAAAGTCACAAACAGTTGAAAGAGATTGTGGCGAACCGGATCGTTTCGCTGTATAAGCGCGGTCGCATTGGTGATTGGGAGGCGCTGTTGACACTTGAGTCGATGACGCAGGCCAGAGTGTGGCTGAAATACCATCGACGGATTCTGGAAAATGACGAGCGGAATCTTCGGCTTCTCGAGGAGAAAGAGCTGGCCATTCGAGACGATCGCCAACGGCTTGATCAGAATCTTCGCGAGAGTCGTCGGCAATTGAATGTCAAGGCGGCAGAAGCGGATAAGCTTGAGGCGACCAGAGACAGACGTAAAAGCATGCTCACCACAGTTCAGAAGGATCGGCAGGCGCTGGTTGATCGGCTGGCGCAAACACAAAAAGCGTATGAAGAAATACGCGGCTGGATCAGCCGGCAGGCAGCGCAGGCGCCGATATCTGACGTCCGTCTCGAGGGCGCCAAGTTTTCTGCGATGAAGGGTAACATGGCATGGCCGGTGCAAGGCAAAGTCATTTCCAAGCACGGCAGACAGCGGCATCCTGAGCTCAAAACCTGGATAGAAAACCTGGGGATTGTGATACAGGCGCCCAATCAGGCCATGGTTCGCTCTGTCGGGGCGGGTGTGGTGAAGATGATTTCTTGGCAGCGTGGTATGGGAAACATTGTCATTGTGGAACACGGCAGCGGGTACTACACGGTGTACGGAATGCTGGATCTGGTCCTGGTCCGAACAGGTCAGTTTTTGGAGGCGTCCGAAGCCATCGGCCGGGTGGGTGACCGTGACGGACTGTACGGATCATCTCTCGATTTCCAGGTTTGGAACGGGGACAAGCACGACAATCCAGAAACGTGGCTTCGATAGATCCCAATTCAAGTTCATGCCGTTTTAGCGGAATCAAACCGATGTTTTGATCTGCAGCTTCCAGAACTGGACGTTGCATTGTTTGACAGATTCATGATTTCAAGAGGAATTCAGGATGGCATTTGATCAGGTGATCGGACAAAAGCGGATCAAGGAGATCCTGGTCAGTTCTTTGCGTCGTCAGCGGATCGCCCATGCCTATCTTTTTCATGGAATGAAAGGCGTTGGGAAAGATGCCGCTGCCATCGCCCTGGCGAAGAGCCTTCTCTGTCGTGAGAAGACACAGGGGGGGTGCGGTGTTTGTCCAGATTGTACCAAAATGATGAACCTTGAGTCTCCGACGTTTCATTTCATTTTGCCTGTTCCACGTCGGCCAAAAAACATGAAAGAGGCAGTGTACAACGATATGCTCCTGCAGCGGGCAAAACAACACCTTCAAGATCCCTACCGTGAATCAGAGGTGATGGATGAGATGACGAAGCTTCCGGTGATTGGAATCGATCAGGTGCGGGCCATGAAGCGGGAGGTTATCCTGAAAACCAGCGGCGGGAGTCGCCGGATCTTTCTCGTTTCACAAGCCGACCGGATGACCCTTCAGGCGGCCAACAGCATCCTGAAGCTGCTTGAGGAACCTCCAGAGGGCACGGTTCTTATTCTTACAACGTCATCACCGGGGGATCTCCTGTTGACAATCCAGTCCCGCTGTCACGCGCTGCGATTCGATCCTGTTCCTGAAGACGAGATCGCAGCGGCGCTTGTGCAGCGCTGGCAGATTGCGCCCAACCAGGCAAAATCTCTGGCACGCCTTTCGGGCGGCAGTGTTCAGCGGGCGCTGGCCTGGCTGGATGATGCATACGAAACCCGTCGTGATGCGGCCCTGGATTTTCTTGAGAGAACGCTGAATCCTGATCCCATCAAACGAATCGAAGGAGCCGCTTTGGTCCAATCCGGCGTTGAAAAGCCTCTGGTAATGCAGATTCTCCAAATGCTTTACGTTTGTTTGGGGGACATGTTTTACCTTCGATCCGGTTTTCGGGATAAAGTATCCAATGCCGACAGAGTGGATCGACTCGAAGCCATCATCCGTTTGTATCCAGCTTTTAACGCTCAGGAGGGCATGCAGTCCACCCAGCGGTCTATTGCATTCATGGAAAAAAATGTGTACCTTCCTCTTGTTATCCATTCCCTGAGCCAGGATTTATGGCGCTGCCGGGAAGGTGCTTCAAGTTAAGAAAGAGCGAATATGGCAAAAGTATTAGAAGTTGAATTCAAGGGCGGCAGAAAGGCTTTTTTCGCCAATCCTCAGGAATTTCCTTTTACTGTGGGCGATCAGGTGGTGGTCCTGGTTGAGAAAGGTGAAGATTTGGGCCGCGTTGTGAATATGGGTCCTCTTGTGGATAAACGGGCTGAAGGCAAAGAGATGAGTCAGATCGTCCGGAAACCCAGTGACAAAGACCTGCGGGAGCTGGATGAAAATCAGGCTCTCGAGAATGAAGCGTTTAGTGACTGTCGCAAGCGGATTGAAGAACACGGACTTGATATGAAACTGGTGGATGTGGAGTATCAGTTAGATCGCAAGAAGATCACCTTCTATTTCACGTCGAACATTCGTGTTGACTTTCGCGCACTCGTGCGTGAACTGGCCGCCCGATACAGAACACGCATCGAGTTGCGGCAAATCGGTGTGCGCGACGAAGCCAAACGGCTGGGCGGACTGGGTGTTTGCGGAAGACGTCACTGCTGCACCACGTTTCTTCGGGAGTTTGAACCGGTGGTGACTCAGTTCGCGAAGGATCAAAACCTGGCGCTGAATCCCACCAAACTTTCTGGAGGGTGTGGACGGTTGATGTGCTGTCTCCGGTATGAGAAAGATCTCTACATTGAAACATTGAAACGATTTCCAAAGATCGGCTCGTCAGTTAAGACCGGTCAAGGCACGGGCCGCATCAGGAAAATTGATATCATTGCTGAAGCTGCGATTATCGTTTATGAGAATCATGAAGAAGAAAGAATCGGCCTTGATGATTTGAATCAACTGATAGATGAGTCTCAGACAAAAAAACGGCGGAACAAGCGCAGAGGCAGGAAACGACGATCAACCCAGAAGAAGAATCCAGAGGAACCAAACGTTGAGAAAAAATGAGCGCATTTTGGTCACCAGCGCCTTGCCCTACGCCAACGGTCCCCTGCACATCGGACACATTGCCGGCGCCTATCTT
>CAZDVF010000124.1:0-7520 GCA_964508725.1 uncultured bacterium
TTCATGATGCAGGTTTGGCCGGTACGAGTAGTGCGAATCCCACAGGATGACTGCGCCAGCCGGCGCATCAGCGACAGCAGTCTGTGTTATTCGCTCGACAGCGGGAGAGAAATCGTACCGCGTTTTACCGAGAAAATAGAAGAACATGGTGTGATTCGCCAGCATGGGGCGATCGATCACGCTGCTGGCGCTGGCCCAGTCAACAGCCTGTTTGACGGCGCGGTTTTCGGCCGACTGTTTCAATGGCTGTGCAGTGACAAGGACGAAAACGACAGCGCACGCCGCCACGAAACCGGTCATTTCCCGTTTGCGCAGGGGAAGATACACTCCGGCTACGGCAATGAGAGTCGTCAGCACCGGCTTACAGTCGGCTTGTCGGAGCAGCGTGAGATGGTTGTGCTTGTATCGCAGATAGATAAGGACGACCAATCCGAAAGGGGCTAACAGGCCGAGCAGCTTCTTTCGATCGGGCAGGTCGGACAGTCTGTCTGCGCCCAGTCCGGCCAGAATCGCAACCAGTGGCGAAACAGCCACCAGATTGCGCAAATTCCCGGCGCCTGAGGGTCCAATTTCCATAGAACGAATCTGAAAGATGCAGTACTGGAGAAAATAGACAGCCAGTGGAACGAGGATAGGCCAATCAACCTTCTGTTTATAAAAGAGGGCCTGACCCAGGTAAACAAGAAAGAAAACCAGAGCCAGTGCGCCGAAAACAGTGAGGGACATCCTGGGGTAATGTAAAAATCCCATGGAGGGATACGCACCCTGAATGGTCTCCACAGCGCCGAACATCTGATTGTAGAGAAAAATCGGATCACCGGACGTAATCCAACCCCAGAGATTGTTGAGCAGAGGAAAAACCGTCAGGCAGAGAATCGGTAAGATCTGTTTCCTGATCAGCAGGTACAGACCGTACACCGCAATGAGGGTGTACATCTCCTGCCGAATGGTTGCCGTGTATGAGAGGACCAGAGCGGCCGCCCAAAACCGTTCGCGGTAGTAAAAGTGGACAGCCAGCAGCAGGAAAAACGCCGTCAGGATTTCTGAGTAATTTCGAAAAGAGAGCTCAAGCCAGAAGGGCTGCAAGAAAAGCATCAGAAAAGCTAGAACCGGTGTCTTGAATCCTGCGAGTTGTGCAATCTTGACCGCCAGATAACAGCAGAGCGCAGCAACAACGCAATTGACAATCAGAACAGCCTGGGATCCCAGAAGAGAAGGAATCACAAAAAAGAGCTTGAAGCCGGGCTTGGCCCAGATGCTTAATATGTCGGTGGGATTGTGCCAGAAACTCCGCATGTTGATGAAATGACCCGCCTCATCGTGCTGGTAGAATCCCTCGGAGATAAAAGAATAGACGAAATAGACGGCTGCGGCTAAGACTGTCAAAGCAAGAAAATGTTTTTCTTTCAACACAAACGGTGGATCGGATTCTGCATTGTGAATGCGGGCCTTGTCATCGCGCTTCTTTTTCGATTTCGTTCGATTAGTCCGTTTTTGGACCTTCTGGCGTTTCGCTGCCATGATGTCTCCACGCTGTTATCGATGAGTAAACGACCACCCGCAAAGCGGGTGGCTTTGAATTCACCGCGCAGCGGTGGATTCAAAGTAGGCACGTCAGTGCTGACCAGTTTAGGATCGAGAACCACTGGCAGAGCCAGTGGTTTGAAGATCAATCAAATCCGATTGGAAGGATCGGCGTGAGGATTTACGCCGCTTCCTAATGATTGTACAAAATCACTGTTTGAATTGCAAGTCGAAAATCAATCAGGCCATGCGGTTCACGGGTATTTAAGAATAATCGTCGGTCAGTAAATACAAGAGGTTCCCCGGAAATTTTCCTTTCATTTCCCAGCCATCTTTTCTATATTCTGGTTAAGTATAAAGGGAAAGTGGACGTGAAACGTCTGACACAATCCATTGTTCATCGCTGGATTCCCCGGCACGACCAAATCAACGATCCCGATGTGCGCAATCGGTACGGCGCGCTGGAGGGTTGGGTCAGCATTGTGGTCAACTTGATTCTCTTTGCTGCAAAGGGATCCTTGGGGCTTATCACTGGATCCGTATCGCTCATTGCCGATGCGTTTCACTCGCTCTCGGACGTATCCACATCGGTCGTTGTTCTCACATCCTTCCACATTGCACGGAAACCGTCGGACGCCTCACACCCCTTCGGCCACGGGCGCATGGAAACCATCGCCACTGTGATCATCGCCGTTCTGCTCATCGTGACGGGCGTTGAACTCTTCAAAGAGGGCATCCAGCGGATCTGGCATCCCCGACCATTTGACGCCCCGTGGATTGTGATCGTCATCATCGCTCTGACCGTCGCGGTCAAGGAAGCGTTGGCCCTTTTCTCGCGCGAGCTGGGCCGTATCATCGATTCAGCAAGTCTGGAAGCCGATTTCTGGCATCACAGAACCGATGCGATATCGTCGGTCCTGGTGATCCTTGCTTTCATCGGACAGCGATTGAATATCTCCTTTCTCGACGGACTGTTTGGCGTGGCCGTCGCAGGGATGATCGCTTTCACCGGATGGCGCATCGCCAAAAAAGGTGTGGATGACCTTCTGGGAAAATCACCGCCCTTGCATTTTGTGGAGCAACTTCGAAACACAGTCCGGTCTATGCCCGAAATCGTGGGCGTTCACGACATTATCGTGCATCAATACGGGCATCATATGGTCCTCTCGCTGCACATCGAAATCCCTGAAGAGATGCCGCTTAAGCACGCCCATACCCTGGCAGAAAAAGTTGAAAATAAAATCAGTGAAACCTTTCACGCCCACACCACCGTGCATCTGGACCCCATCAACACCCGCGATCCGGAAGTGACGGCCATGCGTGAGATCGTCAGGGAACGGCTCAAAGCCTGCGGCGGCAACTGCGCGTTTCACGACCTGCGGATATCTGAAGGAGATTCCGTCAAGCACGTGGGTTTCGATCTGCGCGTTGATCCCCGCATGCGCCAGGGTGAAATAGACTATTTGACAGACGGGCTGCGCCGGGCCCTCAGCGCCCGATTCCCGGACGTTGAAGACATCACCATCGAAGTGGAGCCCAAATATGTGCTGTAGGATGCAAACACTTTGGCGGATGTCCATCGCCTTGATCGTGATCGGAGCCGCCCTGTCCTGTTTCGGACAGCCCACACGAACTGGGGATGTGAAGATCCTCGCCGCTTCGGATGCCGGATGCACCATCGCCTTCTCGCCCGCCGAATTGAATTGGGACACCCTGAACATCGCTGGCCAGACCTATCTGAAACCTGTTTTCAGGATGGCAGGATTCGGAGCACAGCCAGGCGAGCCGCTTCTGCCTGAGCGGACAGTGGTGGTCGCCTTGCCGCCCGGGGGCAGCGCCCGGGTCGCTCTGGTCTCTTCGCAAGTCCGGGAGATGCGGAACGGACGTCTGCTCCCCGCGCCGAAACTGGCGTGGCAGGACGGCATGCCGCTCGAGACGTACAGGGAGGGACCCATTTACCGAGAAAATGGATCCGGACATTCCAATTTGGTGCGAACCGACCTGCCAGGCCAATTTGGCGCACAACGCGTGATCCGTATTCACATTGCACCCGTCCAGTTCGATCCAAGTCGGAACAAAATCACGGTCCACACCGATCTGGTCATCCGCGTGACGTTTGTCGGAGGCGGACAGGACATCACCCCCGGACGGTCTGCGCCCGAAAATCCGATACTGCGGAAGACCATCATCAACACTGACCAGGCCCGCGACTGGCGGACGCTTCAGCCAAGAGTCGTCGGGAAAAGGCAGCCTGCTCTCCCGGGTGACGTCTACAAAATCCCCGTGACTGAAGAGGGGATCTATCAAGTGACAGGACGCTTCCTGTCTGATCACGGCGTCGATATCGCGTCCATCGATGTGGAGACGCTGAAAATCTACAACAACGGAGGACGCGAACTGCCGCGCGACCTGTCGATCCAGCGGCCGGACAGCCTCATCGAGAATCCCGTGCTGGTTTTCGGGATAACCGACGGCCGCTTCGACCCGGACGATTATCTTCTGTTTTATGGACGCGGAACCGCCGGGTGGGACTTCAGCGAAACGGTGGATGATATGGCCCACCACCTTCATCGCTATGCTTCGGCCAACATGTACTGGCTGGCCTTCAACGACGGTAAAGCAGGATTACGGATTCCGGATGCATCCCCTGTCATCGGTGTCACACCGTTGAGTCGGACATGGAGCCGTCTGTTTGTTGAGCAGGAATTGGTCAACCCGCTGAGCGGCGGCATGCACTGGTACGGTGTGACTTTGGACAACCAGAATCCGTCTGAGACATTTACTGTGCCGCTGGACGATCCCGCACCCGGTGACTCGGTCCGTTTTCGCTACCGGTTCAAAGGCGCTTCGTCAGGATCACACACCCTGACTGTCCGGTGGAACGGGATTCCGGTCCACACCGTCACATTCTCGGGCAGCGCTGAAGCCGAGCGAATCGGCCTGGCTGTGGGAACGACCCGTGCCGGAGAGAACACTCTCACCTTCAGCTACGCCGGATCAGGCATCGCGCCGCGGGTGTATCTCGACTGGTTCGAGGTAGCGTACAAACGCACTCTGCAAGCATCCAACGGCAAACTGCGTGTGGAAACGCATCAAAACAGCGGACCCTTTGTTGCGGAAATGGGCGGATTCGGATCCGAGCCGCTTGTTTTGGATATAACAAATCCTGCGGAGATTGTCCGGATGCCGGTTCAGACAGTGTCTGGAGGATGGACCTTTACGGGCGAGGGATCATTTGATCAGCCGGGGATCTTCTGGGCAGTGGACCCGTCGGCTTACCTGACGCCTCTGGACATCCGGGCGGACAACCCGTCGGATCTGCGCAATCCATCCAACAGTGGAGACATACTCATCATTGCGCCCGAGAGTTTTCTGGAAGAAGCCCGGCGGCTGGCCGCGCACCGTGAAAGTTCAGACGGCCTGTCCGTTTTCGTGGCGGACATCCAGGATGTGTGGGACGAATTCGGCTGGGGAATCCTGGACCCAACGGCCATCCGTGATTTTGTCCGGACTGCTTGGGAAACCTGGACGGTGCGGCCGTCCTACCTGCTGCTCTTCGGGGACGGGCACTACGATTACCGCAAGCTCCTCTATCCAGCCGCCAACCTCGTTCCACCTTTCGAATACGATGGGCTGACCGACACCGGTGCGCGCGCTTCGGACGATTGGTATGTCTACGTTGCGGGAAACGACGTGATGATGGACCTCTCCGTGGGCCGCCTGCCTGTGACAACGCGCGATGAAGCCGCCGCTGTGGTGGACAAAATCATCAACTACGAAACGAATCTCCCATTCGGCAACTGGCGGACGCTCATGACCATGGTGGGCGACGACGAAAAGGGCCAGCGGGGCGACGAGAATGAAGTGACCCACATCCGGGCCACTGAATACGCCAGCGAGAACACGATTCCACCTCTCTACAATTTCAGGAAAATCTACCTGACCGAGTATCCAGAGATCATTACTGTGGAGGGGCGGCGGAAACCGGCGGCCGGCGACGCTCTGGTCAATCAGATCAACCAGGGAACGTTGATCGTTAACTACATTGGTCATGGCCGCAACGATCTCTGGGCGCATGAACGTGTGTTTGAGATTGGTCGCGACCTGACGCGTCTCGATAACGTTCAAGCCCCTGCTTTCATCTACGCTGCCACATGCGCCTTCGGATGGTACGACAACCCTGAAGAGCAGAGCTTCGCCGAAGAGCTGGTCAATCGATCGGAATCAGGGGCTATCGGCGTCATCGCGGCATGCCGGCTCTGCGGTGCTGCGGCCAACGAAGCGCTGAACCACGCATTCTACGAACATCTCTTGACGTCCGAAGGAGAGCCCGTACGACTCGGCGATGCCCTGCGCGCGGCCAAGCTGACTGTCTCGGCCACACCCAACAACGAAATGTACCATCTGTTGGGAGATCCGGCCATGCATTTGGCTCTTCCCCGGGTCTCGGCACGGCTCACCCAGGTCGCGCCCGACACTTTCCGTGCGCTCGATCGCATCCAAGTCAGGGGACAGGTGGAAGACAACAATGGAGTCAGAACGGATTTTCGTGGTAAAATCGCATTAACTGCCTACGACGCAAAGAAAGACGTCACCTACACGACCCAGTACGGAACTGTTCTGGAATACAGGCTTCCGGGCAACGCCCTTTTCCGGGGCGAGTCGCTTGTGACGGCAGGACAATTCGAAGCCTCCTTCATCGTGCCAAAAGACATCTCGTACGGCGGACTCACCGGACGTCTCTCCTGTTACGTGTGGGACGGCCAAACCGACGGAGCCGGCTTCAGCGACGATATCCCCGTCGGAGGCAGTAAAGTTCTCTCAGACGCAACAGGACCCGATATTGTTCTCCGTTTCTCGGGACGGGACGATTTCACCACAGGCGGCATGGTGACCGAAAATCCCGAACTGGCGGCTGAAATCGCCGACGACAAAAGCGGCGTCAACATCACCGGCGAGATCGGCCACAAACTCATGCTGACGCTAAATGGAAGCGACAACCGTGACCTGACCGACTATTTCCGGTACGACGAGGGGAGCTTCCTTAAAGGACGGCTCACTTATCCCCTGAGCGGATTGGACGAGGGAGATCACAATCTTGAACTGAAGGCATGGGATAACGCCAACAATTCGTCCACACAAGTCATCGATTTTCGCATCGCAAAATCGGATGCCCTGCGCATCGAAGAGGTGCTTAACTACCCAAATCCCTTCAGCACGTCCACCCACTTCACGTTTCAGATGAATCAGGACGCCGAAATTGAAATCAAGGTCTTTACAGTCGACGGCCGTCTCATCCACCACATCACCCACATCTTGGGGAGCGCGGGGTTCAACATGGTGTCGTGGGATGGACTGGACAGCGTGGGTGATCCACTCTCCAATGGCGTCTATCTCTACAAAGTGATCGGACGCACGTCAGCCGGAGGCAGGGACATCAAGGCCGAAGTCATCGGACGGATGATGGTCATGCACTGAGAGAGGGATTATTTTCTGAAACAGGAGGATTGACTTTTGTACTCGGACATCGTCAAAGACCACTTCACCAAACCGCGGAACGTGGGAGAGATGGATCATCCCGACGCTGCCGGCGCAGCAAAAAATGAAGCCGACGGAGACCATGTCCAACTCCATTTCCAGATAGAGGATGGAAATATCAAAGACGTGAAAATGAAGGTCATGGGATGCGTGGCCGCAATTGCCTCCACCAGCATGCTCACAACCATGATCATGGGCATGTCTGTGGACAAAGCGCTTGCTGTGACGCGCCAGAATCTGGCCGCTCAATTGGGCGGACTGCCCGAACAGAAAATACACTGTTCCCTGACCTGTCTCGATGCACTGGAACAGGCATTGAAACCGTTCCAAAACAAGAAAGCGGACATAAACGCCAAATAACCTGAAACATCCAATCTCCGCTTTTAACGGAAATTGGATGCGGTCGTTCCGCCAACCAAATCAAGTAAACGATCCACCGCCAGAGGCGGTGGCTTTAA
>CAZDVF010000125.1:0-7510 GCA_964508725.1 uncultured bacterium
CGGCTCCGCCGGGAGTCTTAAAGCCACCGCCTCTGGCGGTGGATCGTTTACTGTTAAATCTCAAAGGCATGATAATCAAAATCGAGTTGCCCCAGGCTGCGCCGCTGCTTGAGCTGGGTTTCAGTAATTTTCGCATCGTAAAACAGGGTGTCGAGCAGCCAAGCGCCCTGGAGCGTTGCTCCGGACAAGTCTGCTCCGGTGAAATCGGCGTAGATCAACTCGGCATGATCGAGACAAGTCCCTTTCAACACTGCGCCACGTAAATCGGCCCGAGGCAGCATGGCCCACGACAGATCAGCATACGAGAGATCGACCTCTTTCAGGTAAACGCCGATGCGGTTCCGACCTTTTTCAGTTGTAGACCAGGGACCCCGCAGGTTTTGGTGCGATAAATCAATCCCGCGTAAATCAAGCCGGTCAGAATCATGGGGTGACTGGCCCTGTTGCGGAAGTTGTTCCAAGAGCAGAGTAATATCCTGACCTTCGTTCAAGGCCAGGACAATCAGGTTGGGAAGATCGCCCTTCCACCTTTCTTTAAGCCAATTGATTTGTTCGACGGTGTTGCCTGATATGGACATCGAGTCTCTCCTCAGGTTCTGACAGCGCTGGGACAAATCTCGGCATATGCACAATAGCGGCACGCTTGATATCCAGGTTTTGCCGTATAATCCCGATTCCGGATACCCAGGCTGGCTTTCAAGATTTTTTCTTCGGTTTTAGCAAGTCTCTTCTCAGACATCCGGGCGCTCCCCACCAATCCCGATTCCAGAAAATGAAGCTCAATGGTGTCGGGGAGAACCTCAAACATCCGGGCGTAAGCCATGGCGTAAATAGCCAGCTGCAAATTGTTGCGTACCCGTTTATCAGCGGCATCCTGTGTGTGGATTTCAGACGATTTAAAATCCACAATCACCACCTGCCCATCCCGATCATCTACCCTATCCCAACGTCCGTTCACGCGGTTTTGTCCCAACATGAAACTGAAGGATTCTTCCACAAATTTGGGAATCAGGCCGCTTGCTTCCTCCCGATCGAAAAATCTCCGGATGGACTGACGACCCGCTTCCTTCCTCCTGTCGTGGTGTTCCTTTGAGAGAAATCCGATACTGCGCCACGCTTTCTCGAATGCGTCAGCCAGGTCGTCGAACTGGACAGGAGCGCCCTGCATCTTGCGGCGATAGTAACATTCGATGGCGGAATGCACCGCTTTTCCATACACAATCGTGTGATGGAAAAAAGGCAGACGCAGAATATGGACGTACTTGTATTTCAAGGGACAGGTCAGGTAATCGTCCACCTGATAATGCGAAAGGTTGATGATTGCATCATTGGGAATCGGAGCCATACCAGCTTCCGGACCATCGGGAGGCGGCGCAAAACGGTGAATCCGTTCAGTCGCGGTGGAACGAACGCTGATTTCGTCAAGTTTCGGCCGATCCAGCGCCTCGAGAACAAAGGGGCTCACCTTGCGCATACGAACACCGCCGCAATCCTGGGCGCTGGTGAAAAATAGCCGCTTCCGGGCCCGTGTCATGCCCACGTAAAAAAGCCGCCGCTCTTCTTGAAGATGCACATCACCCACAGGCAGAATGTCCTTGACCAGTTCGTCTGGCAGTTCAATGGGATCCCTGCGCTGCGTATGTGGGAATCGTTTGTCGACCAGACCGGAGAGAAACACCACGGGCCACTCCAGCCCCTTGGCCTTGTGCACTGTCATCACAGAGACCGCATCCGTGTCAGGATCAGCCTCGGCTGTTCCCGGATCGTCTCCGGCCTCGATCAGCAGTTCGAGATAACGAACAAAATGGACGACCCGGTCGTCACGCGTAACCTGGGCGAACGACCAGATCACATCGAAAAACCGCGCGATATTCTGGATCTTCAGATTGTTTTCGTTCGATGCGTTGTGGGTCAATTTCTTGAAATAGTTCGTCTGGGTCAGGAATTGATACAAAACCACGCCGGTGATGTTGTCACGCGAAAGTGTTGCGTATCGCTGGATATCGCTCACGATTTTCGGGATGGTCGATCGGGTATCAGCAGACAAGTCGGACAGCGCCTCGATGGTCTCAAGATTCTTGAAAATGGAATAGAGGGATCGGTGCTCGCGGTGAGCAGCCTTGACACAGCGATGAAGATCTTCTGTTGACATCAATTCATACATGTCCGACGCAGCCAGATTGTAGAGATTCACAGTATCGTCGGGATCGGCGATCACTTTAAGGAACGACATGAGCAATTTGACTTCAGATCGGCTGTAAAGTCCGCGATTTCCTGAAAAACGCCATGGTATCTCGTGCAGATTCATAGCCCGCAAGAAAGGATCGGCAGCACTGTTGGTGCGTACGAGAACGGCCACATCACGAAAAGCGACTTGTTGACTTTGGACCAATTCACGTATCAGCGTCGCCACGCGATCCGCCTCGGTTGTCAGGGTGTCGCAGTGGAAATGATCGACCGGATGCGTCCCCTCCTCTCTTCCGATCAGGCGTTTGTTGATCCTGTTTCTGACCTCAAGGCGATCGGGATTGTTGTGACAAATCAGCCGGTAAGCCGCGTCAAGGATCATCTGTGTTGAACGAAAATTCTCGGTCAGAACCACCTGCCTGGCGCCGGGATAGATATCCATGAACTGGAGGATATTGGAGATGGCCGCGCCGCGAAACTTGTAAATGGATTGGTCGTCATCCCCCACCACTGTGATGTTGGCGCTCTCGCCGCCCAGCAGGCGGACCAGTTGAAACTGGGCGTAGTTGGTATCCTGGAATTCATCGACGAGAATAAACCGGAACCGGTTGAGCAGACGCTCTAAGACAGTAGGATGTTCACGTAATAGCCGCAGCGCCAGAACCACCTGATCACCGAAATCACCCTTGCCTTCACGAGCAAGCAGATCCTGGTAGACAGCGTACGCCTCGGCGATCTCACTCTGTTTTTCAGCTTCATCGTGTAACGCCGCATTATCGGGATCTTGATCTGAGGCAGATCGGAGAGACCGGGCATACTGCTGGTATGCGTCAGGTGAAATATCTTCGTCTTTGGCACGTGAAATGACCGATAACATCGCCTGAATAAACCGTGTTGGATCGCCCAACGGGCGATAGTGTTTCAAGGGGAAATCAAACAAATGCTCACGGAAAAAAAGCACCTGTTCAGGCTGGGAGAGAATCTGAAATTCTGGATTGAGTCCCAACTCAAGGCCGAATTCACGGAGAATACTGTCGCCCAGAGCATGAAAGGTGGAGATATGGATATTGGCGTACCCGTAGGGCAAGAGCACATCCACCCGCTCGGCCATCTCTGTGGCGGCCTTTTCTGTAAATGTCAGTGCCAAGATCTCATCCGGTTTGGCGGTCTCGGATGTAACCAGGTGCGCAATCCGGCGCGTGATGACCAGGGTCTTTCCGGTGCCGGCGCCGGCCACGATGAGCAGCGGTCCCTCGCCGTGCTCAACAGCCTCCCGCTGCCGCACTGTCAGGTCAATCTCAGGTATCATCAGAACAAGATAATGAATTTTGGAAGGAAATCAAATGGTGAAATCAGACAAAGCCTGATCGACTCCGGAATGATAAAACGATCCGAATGGATATACTGCTAATTGCGCTTGAGAGATCATTTCTTTCCGTCTTGAACAGGCGAGTCAAGTAAACGACCACCCGCAAAGCGGGTGGCTTTGAATTCACCGCATAGCGGTGGATTTAAAGTAGGCACGTCAGTGCTGACCAGTTTAGGATCGAGAACCACTGGCAGAGCCAGTGGTTTGAAAATCAATCAAGCTTGCATTCTTTTGGCGAATGCTTGAATTTCTGTCTCGGATATTTTACTGATACTCCCGGTCACACCGGCCACTTTCTTGATAATTTTTTTTTCGATGAAATTCATCCGGTCGAAATCAAATGCACCGCCAAATAAACCCGTGGCCTTTGCATGTTGTCTCAGCGATTCCGGATAAGCATCGTCAAACTGTTTCTGCGCTTTCTCGCCTTCCTCCATACAGCAGATAAAAAGCCCCAGCCTCCGTGCGATCAGCAGGTCATGATGCCTGACGCAGAAATCTTTCACCGATTTCTGGATTCGTCCAGCATGGATGGACCCGCCGATGACGACAGTATCATAGATTTCTGTAGATACTTTGTCCTTGATAGAATGGAGATCCACTTCTCCTGACAGGTTGGATTTGAGTAACGTGGCGCACTTTTCAGTACAGCCGTGCTTCGATGCGTAGACGATTAATGTTTTCGACAAGGAATTCTCCCCTTCAGTAAATTGGATTGTCTCAGGAACTCTTTTCCGGTTCCTCCGGACGCGACATGGTAAAAGTCGCAATCACAGCCGCCAATCCTGCTGCAACAAACGTCGCCACCCGCGCTGTGATCAGTTTGGCGTCGAGTCCTGTGCTGATCCAGAAGATGGTGAAGACGATGCCCACGGTAATGGTCACCAGGGCGGCGCGTCCATGAAACCGCTTCCAGAAAAGGGTCGCCAGAATGACGACCGAAAATGTGCAGCCCACGCCGGCCCACACGTAACTCACCAGCGTGAAAATCAGATCGGTGGGCGACACGTACGCCACACCCAGGGCCACAACCGCCAGGCAGGCTGTCACCATCCGGCTGCGGGCCAGGTTGCTCTGACCGGTTCCGTCTTTCGATTTGGATTTCAACAGGTTGTTCGACAGTTCGGTGGCCGAGAGGATAAGCAGCGAATCAGCCGTGGAAATCATGGCCGCAATGGCGCCGGTGATCAGCACCGCGGCAATCGTGGGATGAAAAAGCCTGAGCAGCACCGCAGGCATGACATATTCCTGATCTTCAAGGCCAGTGGGACCGAACAGGGCAATGCCGATCCAGCCCAGCGAAAGCGCGCCGATGTACGCGATGACCGTCCAGGCGATGCCGATGTTCCGAGCCTGCCTTGCCTGGTGCGTGTCACGGATGGCCATGAACCGCATGGAAAGCTGGGGCTGTCCGCCCAGATATCCGAAAAACCAGGAGAGGCCGCCCACAATCACGACACCGGCGGCGAATCCGGAAAGGGCGCCGGTGATCGAACTGTACGAGGGGCCCGCTTTAGCCAATGCTTCAGGGATGGAGTGGGCGAACAGCGGCAGCTCGGGATGGCTGGCCAGATAGGCGACGCCCACGACAGGACCGACGATCAGCGTGACGATCATCACGATGGCCTGAACCACGTCGGTGTAGACCACGCTGCGGAAACCGCCGTAAATCGTGTAGGGCACGATGATCGCCGCCGTGATGAGCATGCCCAGATTCGGATCGATGTGAAACATGGTGTGGAGTGTCTTGCCGCCGCCGAGAAATTGCGCTCCCACATAGAAGAAAAAGAAAAACACGATGGCCAGACTGCCCAGAGTCCGGATCTGGCGGCCCACGCCGCTGTGTTTTTTGGCGATGTATTCGGTAAACGTCTCGACCCGATACGTCTCGGCTTCATCCCGGAGCCGCCAGGCCAGGGCCGCCCACGCCGTGATGATGCCGACGACGCATCCCAGCGCCGTCCAGATCTCCGTGAGACCGGTGGCGTAGGCCACACCAGGCAGACCCAGAAGCGCCCAGGATGATTCACCTGTGGCGCGTTCCGACAATGCTGCAACCCACCCCGGCAGATCGCGTCCGGCAATCGCGTAATCGGATCCGGTCTTTACACGGCGTCCCTGATAGAGACCCCAGAGGATAAGCAGGGCCATGTATCCGATCATGACGGCGAGAATCTGGGTTTGCTGATCCATCAATCGCTCCCGTTCTTTCGATCAGTCAGTTTGCGGACAAGGGATCGGTCAAATTCGTTGCGCGGACTTTGATCCGGCCGCTGGTCCGATCATGCGATCGGTGATCCACCGGTTCAAAATCAGGAAAATCGTGAGAACCAATCCCCACTGTACGAGGACTGTCGCGACACTGAATGGATTAAATGGGTCAAACCATTGATCCGGAGCATATTCGGTGACCGAGAGCCACATCCACCAGACGAGGAGTGTCGCTGCTGCAACAGGCACGAAAAAGGTGATAATCCCTTCCCACCATTTTCCAAGCCGCCAGTCTGATTGATCTGATAAATCCACAGTCCGCATCCGGCTCACACCGCTCTTGACGACACTGAAGGCTACAAAGGCGCCAGATAGCATAAGCCCGATGCCCCAGACGAAATCCTGATTGCTCAGGAAATTGAGGCTCCGCGCTGAGGGGATGCCCAGAAGGTAGCAGCACGCCACGACGATGCCGATCGCGCGAGTGCGCCTGATTCCTGCGTCCACAAAAACGCGTGTGGTTAATTCGAGCATGGCGATGAGAGAGGAGAATCCGGCAAACATCAGACCGAGAAAAAAGAGAATGCACAACGGCCGCCCCAAAAACATACGGGCAAAAAGCTGCGGCATCCAGATAAATGTGAGTCCTGTAGATGCCGGGCCGCTGGTTTTCATAACATCGAGGATTTCGGGCCGGGTCATGCCCATTTCAGTCTGAAGTACAGCGAAAACAGTGCCGAATATCATGAGCGCCGCCAGCATGGATACGGCATTGTTTCCGATGCCTGTGGTGAAGGCGTTTTTTACTGCGCCGTGCTCCTTCTTCATGTAGGCGGCATAGGTCATGAAAAGCCCCCAGCCAGCCCCTGTGTCCCACGCATTCTGGGTCAGAGCTTCAAGCCAGATGCGCGGTTTGGCGAGCTGACTCCACTGGGGTGTAAACAGATATGAAACACCAGCCCACGCGCCAGGCAAGGTGAGCGCCCGCACCACTGACAGGATGACAATGAATAGTAATGTGGGAATCAGCACCTTGTTCACTCGCTCGATGGATGAAACACCTTTCCAGATGGCAAATGCGCCAAATCCCATGGCGAAGGCATGAAACAACATGGTCCAGCTGCTGGATTGGTAGGTATTCCACACAACCATGGAAGCGTCTGTTGAGGTGGGCAGGCTATGCGTCAGCATAAATATGAAGTAGTAGATGCACCAGCCCACAATCACAGCGTAGAAAAAACAGATGGCTGTCGAGACAAATGCGATGAACGTCCCCATCCATCCTGACTTTCTCCCGGCCGTCAGCGTAATGGTGCCCACAACGCCTTTCCTTTGCTTGCGGCCCAGGCCGTACTCGGCGATAATCAGGGGGATGCTCCAGAGAAAGAGAAAAATCAGCCAGGCTACAAGGAACGCACCTGCGCCGCCCTCTCCGCCATTTTGCGCTGCGATGCGCGGAAAACGCCAGATATTGCCCGTGCCCACGGCAATGCCCAGCGCGCTGAGCAAGAGTCCCAATCGTGATGAAAACCGCTGGTTGACGCTGGCGTCCAAAGTCCTCTCCATGTCTGGCTCCTCTTTAAGAGCGTTGAACCGGTTGAATGTCCTATCCCTAACATCATCGTAAATGGATGCAGTACGTGAATTGAGTCAACCCATTCAGAGCAAATTTGAACGGATGAGCCATTCTCACGCAAACATTGGTTCGGGAATGCAATCGATCATCATATTAGGAAAATAGAA
>CAZDVF010000126.1:0-7437 GCA_964508725.1 uncultured bacterium
TATCAACAGACGGCAAGAGTCAGCTTTACGATGGCAGATCAGGCGAGATGTTTGATTATCCTGTGACCGTCGGCTATATCTACATTATGAAGCTGTCTCATCTGGTTGAAGATAAAATCCACGCCCGGTCAATCGGGCCCTATTCTCTCATTACGCAACAACCTCTGGGCGGGAAAGCCCAGTTTGGCGGCCAGCGCTTCGGTGAGATGGAAGTCTGGGCGTTAGAGGCTTACGGCGCAGCGTATACATTACAAGAAATCCTCACGGTGAAATCTGACGATGTTCGGGGCAGAGCAAAAGCATATGAGTCGATTGTTAAAGGCGAAAACCTGCCCGAACCAGGATTGCCAGAATCTTTTCACGTGTTGTTGAAAGAACTAATGGGGCTCGGACTCGATGTCGAGTTGTGTTAGTTATTAACGACCCTGAGGAGGTGTTTCTTTTTGCTTCATGATGGTCCAGAAATAAAAGACTTTTCAAGTATCGCGCTGAACCTGGCGTCTCCTGATACGATATTGAGTTGGAGTCATGGTGAAGTGTTGAAACCTGAGACCGTCAACTATCGCTCGTACAAACCGGAAAAAGACGGTCTGTTCTGCGAGAAGATATTCGGGCCTGTCAAGGATTACGAGTGTCATTGCGGGAAATACAAGCGAATACGCTACAAGGGTATTATTTGCGATCGTTGTGGCGTGGAAGTGACGACCAAATCTGTCCGGCGCGAGCGGATGGGACACATTTCCCTGGCCGTTCCAGTTGTCCATATTTGGTATTTTCGATCTATCCCCTCCAAGATCGGTTATATTTTGAACATGTCAACAACCGAACTGGAGAAAGTGATCTACTATGAATCGTTTGTCGTCATCGAACCGGGACAAACGGGGCTGAAGCCGCATCAACTTCTTTCTGAAGACGATTATCTCAAGATCTCTGAAGAGTTGCAGGCACAGACGGTTGACAGTGAAGATGAAGACGACGAAGAATCAGATAAAAAACAGTTTGTTGCGAAAATGGGCGGCGAGGCCATTCGCGACCTCTTGCGCGATGTGAACATCGAACAGCTGTCCTGTGAATTGCGCGTTCAGGTCAAGACTGAGAGCTCGATTCAGTCCAAGCGAGATGCTTTGAAGAGGCTGAGTGTGATCGAGGCTTTTCGCAAGACAGAAAGCGGGAAGCCAAATAAGGCAGAATGGATGGTCATGTCGGTTGTTCCGGTCATTCCTCCGGAACTCCGGCCGCTTGTTCCTCTCGAAGGTGGACGTTTTGCCACGTCTGATCTGAATGATCTATACCGCCGCGTTATTATCCGCAACAACCGTTTGAATAAACTGTTGGAGATCAAGGCGCCCGAAGTTATTCTGCGCAATGAAAAGCGAATGCTTCAGGAGGCTGTTGATTCGCTTTTCAACAACGGCAAACGCAGGGCTGCTGTTCGCGGAGAAGGAAACCGTCCACTCAAATCGTTGTCCGATATGCTGCGGGGGAAGCAGGGCCGTTTCAGGCAGAATCTTTTGGGCAAGCGTATCGATTATTCCGGCCGTTCGGTGATCGTGGTCGGTCCTGAACTGAAAATGGACCAATGTGGTTTGCCCAAGGAAATGGCGCTGGAGTTGTTCAAGCCGTTTGTTATTCGGCAACTGGTTCAGCGTGGTATTGTCAAGACCGTCAAGTCAGCCAAGAAATTGGTGGACCGGCGTGATGAGGAAGTTTGGGATATCCTTGAAGAAATCATCCAGGATCATCCGGTGATGCTCAACAGGGCACCGACGCTTCACCGTCTCGGCATTCAGGCATTTCAACCCATGCTGGTGGAAGGCAAGGCGATATCCATTCATCCGCTTGTCTGCGCGGCGTTCAATGCCGATTTCGACGGTGATCAGATGGCTGTGCACGTACCCCTCTCTGTCGAAGCCCAGCTTGAAGCCAAAGTTCTCATGCTTTCGAGCCACAGTATCCTTTCACCAGCCAGCGGACGCCCGCTGGCCATCCCGAGCCAGGATATTGTACTGGGATGCTATTACCTGACTAAAGCGAAAAAAGGTGATGTCGGAGAGGGTATGACCTTCGCTGATACCGAAGAGGTGCATATTGCCTACAATGATGGTGTGGTAGGATTACATGCCAAGATCAGTGTTCGAATTGACGACCACATGATCAGCACGACCACAGGACGTGTTTTGTTCAATGAGATCGTGCCGGATGGACTCGGTTTCATCAACGAACTCTTAACGAAAAAACGGGTTGAAAGCATTGTCGCCGATGCGTACAAGATCACTGGCAGTCGCAGAACGGTTGAATTTCTTGACAGTCTCAAGGAGATGGGCTTCTACTACGCCATGAAAGGCGGCATCACGATTGGTGTGGACGACGTTATTATCCCGGACGAGAAAGCGACACTGCTCACGAAATCCCTTTCAGAGGTTGACGGCATCCGAAACATGTACGAGAAGGGCGTGATCACCGATGGCGAACGCTACAACAAGGTGATCGATGTTTGGACGCGAACGACCAATCAGGTGGCCGAACATCTCTTTGAGCATCTGCGGGAATCAACCCTTGGTTTCAATCCTGTCTTTATGATGGCTGATTCAGGTGCGCGCGGCAGCAAAGAGCAGATCAGACAGCTGGCCGGTATGCGCGGATTGATGGCCAAACCCCAGAAGAAACTCACCGGCGGTACCGGAGAGATCATAGAATCACCCATTACGGCTAATTTCCGTGAAGGGCTGTCGGTTTTGGAATACTTTATTTCGACCCATGGCGCCCGGAAGGGTCTGGCTGACACGGCGCTCAAGACAGCCGATGCCGGATACCTCACCCGCAGATTGGTGGATGTAGCCCAGGATGTGGTCATCAATATGGATGATTGCGGCACGATCATGGGCCTTCGTGTTGGCGATCTCAAGGAAGGCGAAGAAGTAATCGAGCCCCTGCGCGATCGCATACTGGGGCGGGTCACCTCTGAGGATGTCTACGATCCTGATACGGGTGAAGTCCTTGTTGAGGCCGGATGTCTCATCGATGAAGAGACGGCCGATCTCATCGTGTTTAAGGGAATCGATGTTGTCGGCATCCGGTCCGTATTGACATGTGAAGCCGATCGGGGCGTTTGTATCAAATGTTACGGCCGGAACCTGGCCACGGGTCAAATGGTCAGTATCGGCGAGTCAGTCGGCGTGATGGCTGCCCAGTCTATCGGAGAACCCGGCACACAATTGACGCTACGCACATTCCATATCGGTGGAACGGCAAGCCGTATCGCTGCCGAGTCAGAGATTGCCGCCAAGGGTGATGGTGTTATCGAATTTGAAAACATCCATTCGGTTGAGCAGGCCGACGGTTCCTTGATTACCTTAAGGCGCAATGGACAGCTTAAAGTGCTGGACGAGGATAACCGGGTTGTTTCACGCTTTACGATTCCCTATGGCGCCCACATTGTCGTGAAGGATGGAGATGCCGTCAAGAAAGGGCAGATTTTGTTCCGTTGGGATCCTTATTCAGATACGATCCTTTCTAACACAGACGGGAAGATCCGTTTTGTTGATATCAAGGAAAATTTGACCTATCGTGAAGAGGTCGACGAGGCGACGGGCCAGCGGCAGATGGTTGTCATAGAGTCCAAGAATCGCGATTTAAGTCCTCACATTCTTATCGTTGATGATAAAAATAAAAAACTGGGATCGTACATCATCCCCACAAGCGCTCACCTCATGGCCAAAGACGGGCAGGAAGTCAAGGCCGGTGATGTCCTGGTCAAGATCCCGCGGGATATCAGCAAGACGCGCGATATTACGGGTGGTCTTCCCCGGGTTGCAGAGCTTTTTGAAGCGCGTAAACCCAAGGGCCCTGCCGTGGTGAGCGAGATCGATGGTACTGTCAAGTTTGGATCTGTACGCCGCGGAGTGCGCAAGGTCAACGTGATCTCGCACGACGGCAGAGACAGGCGCACTTACCTGATACCCTACGGGAAACATCTGTTGGTTCACGAGGGTGACACAGTGCAGGCCGGAGAGAAGTTGTCAGAAGGATCGGTTGTGCCTCACGACATTCTGGCCATTCTTGGCGCGAATAAAGTGCAGGAATACCTGGTCAACGAGATCCAGGAAGTGTATCGACTCCAGGGCGTTCGTATCAACGATAAGCACATTGAGGTTATCGTCCGACAGATGTTGCGAAAAGTCAGGGTGGAAGATCCCGGCGATACTGAATACCTTGAAAATGATGAGATCGATCGCCTGGTCTTTTTGCGTGTGAATGACGCCATCCTCAATAAGGTCGTTGTCGAAGATCCTGGTGATTCAAAATTTGCTCAGGGTGATGTCATCGATAAGGTTCGTGTGACCATGGACAATGAGAAACTGGAGCAGAATGGCAAAGCGCCGGTCGTTTTCAGACCTGCCAAACCGGCGACGTTTCATCCTCTGCTTCTGGGTATCACCAAGGCGGCCCTTGGCACCGATTCTTTCATTTCCGCTGCTTCATTTCAGGAGACGACGCGCGTTTTGACCAATGCGGCAATCAAGGGACGCGTGGATCGACTTGAAGGGCTTAAAGAAAATGTGGTCATGGGTCATTTAATACCTGCCGGAACAGGAATGAAATACTTGAAAAATATTCGAATCAAACCACCGGAAAATGATAACCAAGTAACAGCTTCCGCTTCCAAACCAAAAGAAGTCGTTCAAAAGGAAGAGACGTAAATTGACAGCAGTGACGATCGATAGGGAGGTGTTTTGCCGACACTGAATCAGCTTGTCCGCCATGGGCGCAAAGTCACACAGAAAAAAAACAAAGCCCCGGCGTTAAAAGAATGTCCTCAAAAACGTGGCGTTTGCACGCGGGTTTACACCACAACACCCAAAAAACCCAATTCGGCGTTACGCAAAGTAGCTCGTGTACGGTTATCCAATGGTTTTGAAGTGACGGCCTATATTCCAGGTGAAGGCCACAACTTGCAAGAACACTCCATTGTGCTCATCCGCGGGGGACGTGTCAAAGACCTCCCCGGTGTGCGGTATCATATTATTCGTGGAACATTTGATACCAGTGGTGTGGAAGACAGGAAGAGAGGACGATCCAAATACGGAGTTAAACGCAAGAAGTAATCATAGGAAAGCACCATGCCGAGAAGAAGACGCGTACCAAAACGAAAAGTGTTGCCTGATCCGGTCTACCATAAGGAAGTTGTGACGAAATTTATTAACGGCCTTATGCAGAAGGGGAAACGGAGCGTTGCAGAGGATATCTTTTACACTGCGATGGATATCATTGAAAACAAGTCGGGCGATAAGGCCATTGAAGTCTTTGAGAAGGCATTGGAAAATGTCAAGCCTGTGCTTGAGGTTCGGTCGCGGCGTGTGGGTGGTGCGACATATCAGGTGCCTGTTGAGATCCGTGCAAATCGGCGTCAAGCGCTGTCTTTTCGATGGCTGATCGGATATTCGAAAAACCGGCCAGAGAAGACCATGGCCGAACGTCTGGCTGCCGAGTTAATGGCAGCGGCTAAAAACGAAGGCACGACGATTAAAAAGAAAGAAGACACGCACCGAATGGCGGAAGCCAACAAGGCGTTTGCGCATTTCCGTTGGTAAATAGCTGTCGATTAAGTTACTAAATTAATCGATCCGTTCCTGTAAAAACAGAACAGCATGCACCGGGAACAACAGTCAATTCGAGTCACCGTCTGAAATATTTTATGTAGAGCAGGACAAAGCAGTAACAATGAAACGACAGTACACGTTAGACAAGACGCGAAATATTGGTATCATGGCCCATATCGATGCGGGCAAGACCACAACCACCGAGCGGATTCTTTTTTACACCGGGAAGGTCCACCGCATGGGTGAGGTGCACGATGGCGCCGCCACCATGGACTGGATGGACCAGGAGAAAGAACGGGGTATCACCATCACGTCGGCGGCAACGACGTGTTTCTGGCGCAAGAATCGAATCAACATCATTGATACGCCCGGCCATGTTGATTTCACTGCTGAAGTCGAGCGATCTCTACGCGTGCTTGACGGCGCTGTGGCCATCTTTTGTGCTGTTGGCGGTGTCGAACCCCAGTCTGAAACAGTCTGGCGCCAGGCTGATAAATATAAGATTCCCCGCATTGCCTTTGTGAACAAAATGGACCGTGTCGGGGCTGATTTTGAAAATGTGATCCAAATGATGCGCGATCGGCTGGGCTCCCATCCAGTGCCGATCCAGATTCCCCTGGGATCCGGCGAGCTGTTCACTGGACTGATCGATTTGCTTTCAATGCGGGCAGTGGTTTACAATGAATCGACTCTCGGTTCCGAATGGGAAGAGATCGATATCCCCAGAGATCTCAAGGAAAAGGCTGCGAAATACCGTCACGATCTTCTGGAAGCTGTTTCCGAGTATGATGATGCCGTCATGGACAAGTATGTTAATGGCGGCGAACCTTCGCGCGAAGAAATAATCCGTGCCCTTCGTCAGGGAACCCTTGATACGGGTATTGTGCCCGTGCTGTGCGGAGCAGCATTTAAAAACAAGGGAGTCCAGCGGCTTCTTGATGCAGTAATTGATTTGCTTCCTTCGCCTATCGATGTGGCTGATGTGGAGGGTATTGATCCAAAGCGCGACAAAAAAGCCGTGCGTAAAACCAATGACGAAGAACCTTTTGCGGCCCTGGCATTCAAGATTGTATCGAATCCCTTTGTTGGAAAGCTGATCTATTTCCGCGTTTATTCCGGTGTGGCCAGACAGGGGAGTTACGTGCTGAATGCCCGCGCCGGACGCAAGGAGCGACTCGGTCGTATTCTTCAAATGCATGCCAACAAACAGGAGGACAGATCTGAGGTGTACAGTGGTGATATCGCTGCAGCGGTGGGGCTCCGGTACACAAAGACCGGCGATACGTTGTGCGATACAAAGCACCCCATCTTGCTTGAAACAATGCATTTCCCGGAGCCGGTGATTTCTGTGGCCATCGAACCCAAGACCAAAGCCGATCAAGACAAGCTGAACGATTCGATGGGCAAGCTGATGGACGAGGATCCCACATTCAAGGTCCGGACAGATGAGGAGACAGGGCAGACCATCATCTCAGGCATGGGTGAGCTGCACCTTGAAATTATTATTGACCGGTTGCTTCGAGAATTTAAAGTTAAGGCTAGCGTAGGCCGGCCACAGGTTGCTTACAAAGAAACCATCACGGAGGCTGTCACTGTCGAAGGACGGTTTGTCAAGCAGACGGGTGGAAGGGGGCAATACGGACATGTGGTGGTCCATTTCGAGCCGGCGCCCAAAGAGACGGGTTTTGTGTTTGAAAACAAGATCATAGGCGGTGTGATTCCAAAAGAATTTATCACTCCGGTTTCCAAAGGAATCAAGGAAGCCATGACCAGCGGTACTCTGGCGGGATATCCGGTGGTCGATCTGAAGGCGACCCTCATTGATGGATCTTATCAT
>CAZDVF010000127.1:0-7428 GCA_964508725.1 uncultured bacterium
CTGGATGTCGATCCCGAATTGCGCCAGGTGAGCGCCGATGTTGACGTCCAGAACATGAGCACCTTCTTCGGTCTGGATTTTGGCTTCTCGCTGGAGCATGGCTGTTTTCTTCGCCTGGATCTCGTCAGCCAGATCCTCCCGGTTCGTGGGATTGATCCGTTCGCCGATAATGCAGAAAGGCAGGCCAGGCCCGATCTCCACGGTCCGCGTGCGGCTGGAGAGGCGCAGGAAAGACGGAACATTGCGGGAAACGATGTTCCTATTTTTCCCCAGACGTTTGGACAGGACGTCTGTGAAATCTGGCGTGCTGCCGCAGCAAGTGCCGATGATGCTGGCTCCGATATTGACGTACCGCTCGGCAAAATCGGCCATCTGGTCGGGCGTCACCTGAAACGTAACGGATCCCCCTTCGAGCCGCGGCATCCCGGCGTTGGGTTCGACCAGGATAGGCGTATTCGTCGCCTGGGCGTAACGACCCACCACTTCCAGCATCGGTTCAGGACCAGTAGAGCAGTTGACACCGATCGCATCCGCGCCGAATGCCGTTAGCACGGTCGCCGCCGTGACCGGATCCGTGCCTGTAAACGTCAGATAATCCTCACCATAGGTCATGGAGGCGGCAACCGGCATGTCTGTATTGTCGCGGATGGCCAGCATTGCGGCCTTGCTCTCGCGGATGTCGGCGAACGTTTCGAGCAGAAAAAAATCGATGCCTCCCTCTGCCAGGGCCAGAGCCTGCTCGCGAAACGTGTCGTACGCTTCTTCGAACGTCATGGGGCCGACAGGGTTAACCAGTTTGCCCGTGGGACCGATGACTCCAGCGATCCACACGCCGTCACCTGCAGACCGGCGGGCCAGACGCGCGGCCGCCAGATTGATCTCGCGAGTCTTCTCTCCCAGGTTGTGAGACGCGAGTTTGATGCGGTTGGCGCCGAACGTATTGGTTGACACGATATCCGCGCCGGCCTTGGCGTAGGCGCTGTAGAGGTTTCCCTGCAGGTCGGGCTGGTCAATGTTTGCCGCGTCAATGCACGCGCCAGGCGGCAGATGCGGTTGCAATGCCGTCCCGTACACGCCGTCGAGAATGAGCACTTCGCTCTGGATACGCTCGCGGAAATTCTGTTTATCCATCTTTTCCTTTCGTGATTTACCGTTCCGAGAGACCGGATTCCCGGACAAGTTCAGGTGTGATGCTTTCCCACATCAGCGGCATCAGGTGGATGCCGCCCACGCCTTCCTCCTTCCGCAGGGCGCGGATCAATTCGCAGGCGATGCGCACGCCTTCGGCTTTGGGATCGGGAGCCTGCTCCATCCGTTGGATCAGTGATTCGGGAATGCGCACGCCGGGCACTTCGTCGCGCATGTAGGTCAGAGCTTTGGCGGATTTGACAGGCATGACGCCCGCCAGGATGGTTGCTTGTGCGTGTAGCCCCTGCTCCCGGACGCCGGCCATCCACGCACGAAACCGATTGAGATCAAAAACAGGCTGCGTCTGAACGAACTGGGCGCCTGCCCGGATCTTCTTGGCCAGCCGGAACACGCGAAAATCCAGCGGTTCGGCGAAGGGATTGGCCCCGCATCCAACGAACAGGTCCGGGGGCGTCTTGATCGCTTCGCCGGAAAGGAGATGCCCTTCTGTCAGCCTGCGGACCATCGCCATCAGTTGTATGGAATCGAGATCAAACACCGGCCTGGCTTCGGGGTGATTACCGAAACGCTGGTGATCGCCGGTGAGGCAAAGGACGTTCCGAATGCCCAGGGCGGATGCGCCCAACAGATCGCTCTGCAGCGCGATCCGGTTGCGGTCGCGGCACGTCATCTGGATCACCGGCTCCAGCCCTTCCTGGACCAGGATCGCTGCAGCGGCAATGCTCGAAAGCCGCACAATGGCCGTCTGATTGTCTGTAATGTTGACACCGTCCACCATATCGCGAAAATGGACGGCCTTTTTTCTGATCACGTCGCTGTTGGCGCTCTGGGGCGGACCCAGTTCGGCCGTCACCACAAAACAGTCCGCTGCGATCTTCTCTCGGAGCGTCATCTTTCACGCCTCTTTCGGACAAACCATGTCGGCGGATCAATGCGCCGATTCACAACGTTTAGCCAGGCTGATGTCTTTTCCAAATCCCAGTTGTGAATTTTTTCAATTTTCTGAAGGAGGGGCAGCCTGCGCAGCAGCCGCGCCCGTCCGGCAATGCGGTGCCACACGCACCTGCGGTCAGGATACACTTCGCACGAGCCATCAAGACCTGTACCACCGCAAGGCCCGTTGCGCATGCGTTTGGGGCAGCGCTGGCTGCAGATGAACGCTGTATGACTCAGAATGCACTCGCCGCAACGCTGGCATCTGAAAAGCGGCACCTTGACGACGCTCTCGAAGACAAGGGCAACCAACGAGACAGCACGTTCGGTCCGCTTGCGCTCGGACATCTGGCGCGTCACCAGGTCTTTGGAATCAGATAGAGGATGCATGTCTCTCCATTGTGTCTGAGTGTCTTACGCAAATGTAATGTCCACAGCACACAAATGCAAGGCTATTTTGAACTTTCATTATCTGAAACACAAACAAACAGTTGGTTTAATTTTTGCGGTCACTCTTTCCCTGTCATTTCTGATGCATGACGGATCAAACCCTTTCATATCGCAATACTTGCTCACGAAATTGAAAAGTCGGGTGATTGACCGGGGGATGTATGCAATCGTTTCAAAAAGAAGACGGATTTACACTCGTCGAATTGATTGTAACACTGGTGATTGCAGCCATTCTGGCTATGGCTGCAATGAATCGCTTTCTCGATCTTTCGAATACGGCCCAGGCCGGAGCCTGCCGATGCAATCAGCTTGCCCTGCGCACGGCTCAGACTATGTTCTACACCGAAACCTACATTGCCGGCAATGCCCGATATGCCGACAACATGACCCTTCTCACACCCTATCTGAAAAACAATGAACAACCTGAATGCCCCGGCGGTGGAGCCTATCTTTTCATGGCCCTTGGCGAGATTCGTTGCACCATCTCCAGACATCAAATGGATTGACTACGGAATCAATCATCGTCCTTTTCCCTGACAGTTCGCTGGGAACAGGGGCACAAAACATTCCCTCCTTCTTGATTACATGCAGACCTTGATCATTCTTCGGTAAGACCTGCTGCGAGCATCATGTCTCTGAGGAGGGGAGCAATCTCCATATCATAATCAGGAATGGTGAAATCGGAATGGAGTAAATTTCCCACTCTCATTAATCAAACGATCAAATCAGGACAGGGGAATTAGGAGACTGTATATTACTAAACCTGGCAGGAAAGCGCTTTCACGATCACCATTGTAATATCGTCAGCCTGGGGTGCGCCCGAACTGAAAGTCTCAACCTCGGCGACAATGGACTCCAGAATGGACTGTGCCGACACATCCGGCTGTGACGAGACGAGCTCTTGAACCCGTTCTTCACCAAATTCCTCTTCAGCCGGATCCATGGCCTCTGTAATGCCGTCCGTGAACATGACCACCCTGTCACCAGGTTCAAGAATAATCGTCTCAGTTTCGAAGGACATATTGGGCATCATCCCTAAAATGATACCCCCAGTCATCAACTCGTCGACCTTTCCGCTTTCCGAGATCCTGTAGGGCGGATTGTGTCCGGCGTTGCAAAAAGTGAATGTCTTGTCGCGCGTGTTCAGCTCACCGTAAAAAAAAGTGATAAATTTATCAAGGGCCGTATTCTGATGAATCAGATTGTTGATTCGGGCCACCATGTCGGGAATGGTCACATCAACAGAGGCCAATGCGTGCAAGCTGGCCTGAAGGTTGGCCATGAGCAGAGCAGCGCCCGCGCCCTTGCCCGACACATCGGCTATGGCGATGCCGTATCGGTTCTCCGAGATGGAGACCACATCGAAGTAATCGCCTCCAACCTGGCGACTGGGGATATTTAAAGCAGCAATGTCGAATGCCTCCATTTGGGGAAGCTCGGAAGGGAGGAGTGCCTGCTGCATGTTGCGGGCCAGGTTTAACTCCTCCTCCATGCGCTGTTTCTCCAGCGTCTCCTCGAAAAGTCTGGCATTCTCCAGTGAGGTCATGGCCTGATTGCCCAGTGTCTTGAGGAACTCCAGATCGCTTTGATCAAATGCCGCTCCGGAAATCTTCGGACCAATGGCCAGGACACCTTTAGTCTGATCCTGCATCCGCATGGGAACCAGAACAGAGAATCCCAGCGTCTGGTAATACGAAAACCGTTTTGCATCCTTTAAAAGATAAGGCTCTGACAGCTCCAGCAATTCGGATTGCGATTCAAGGAGCGGATCGACACCCTTGGCGACAAGCGCTGTCAGTTCAGATCCATCCCTGGTAAAGACGGCGCATTTGTTAACCAGAAGCTCTCCCATAACAGCAAATCCCATAAGACTGGCAATTTTTTTCCGATCTAATGTTGTATTGAGTTCACGGCTAATGTCAAAAATCGTGTTCAACTGTTGGACTTTACGATCCAGATTGAGATTCACTCTCTGGATTTCCTCCACCATAAGTCCGTTGGACACGGCTGAAGCTGCAATATTCGAAAGAGAATCCAGAAATTCCAGCTCGCGTTCGGTGTAAGCCGCACCGCCGATCTTTTGTCCAAGCCCGACAAGACCGATAGTCCCTCGCGACGAGACAAGTGGCTGAAGAATCTCAAGTTCAAATTGACGAAAGAAGTCAAGCCACTCACTCTCTTTTGTGATATCGCCGATGAAGATCGTTCGATCAGGCGGAGACACGATTTTTAAGGATTTACCCAGTAAATTCCGTGATAAACCCTTGAGTTCCTCCAGAACGAATTCACCTTCAGGCTCTTTCTGAAGCAGGATCAAGCCACGGTTGATCAACATATGCCCCATCGGGATGCGAAGCACATTTTCAAGAATCGAACGCAGACTGATGGACGATGATAAACTCCTGCTGATTTCAAACAACGCAGTCAGCTCAAGAAGCCTCTGGTCCAAAGCTTGACCCGACGGCATTTGATCCGCTTGATTAATATCTGACATATGAATACCAATGTAAGTTGTTTCAATAGGGGAAGATGAAAGCTGCTCTTTCTACGAGCGGAATGCTCGATTGAAAAAAATAAATCAGCTATGCTTTGGAAGCCTTCTTCTTTAAAAAGTACTTCGCCATCCGCACTTCATTTTTTACACCTGGTTTGGATCGGTAATCGACTTCATCCATGAGGGTTCGCATGAGGTAAATGCCGAGGCCTCCCACGCGAAGCTCCGCCAGGTATTTATTCATGTCGGGCATCTCGATCTCATTGATTTGAAAACTCTTGCCCCGATCCGTTACAATCACTGTCAGCTTGTTATAATCAATCTTGATAGCCACATCAATGTTCTGTGTTTCATCGTGCTGATACGCATGCTCGATGACATTGGTGCATGCCTCGTCAACCGCCAGTTCGATCTTATTCCTGTCTGCATCATCAAACCCGACTTTTTTGGCGACGCCCGAGACAAATCCGCGGATGATCTCCAGATTATCTGTCTGACTGGGTATTTTCAACAGATAGCTTTTGGTATGCTTTCCCATTTCTTTGAACCTCTTCATGCCTGTTTGTTGGAAAAGAGGGCTCACTCCGATAGTCGGTATTTCTCAACAGCCTCAGTTTCTTTGTTGAATATCTCATACAAAACAGGAAATCCCAACAGATCAAACACGCGGTACACTTTATCACTGGCTTCAGCGATTTTAATGTCACCCTGTTTCTTGCGAATATCCTCAATAAATCCCATAAAAACACCCAATCCGGCGCTGCTGATGTAATCGAGTTCCGACAGATTCACAACAATTTTAACACGGTCCTGATCCACCAGTTCCTGTAGCGCATCTTCGAAATCCTGAGCAGTGTGAGCATCCAGATATCCTTTCAGATAGACGACAGATATGTCATCTGCATCTTTACGCCTGACGGTGAAGTCGTTCATACTTCCCTCTCCTTTACGGTTTTCACGCGCATTTATTTTACGATTTTTAAAGCAACAAGTGTCACATCATCGTGTTTTTGTTCATCTCCGACAAACTGATCGAGTCTGGAACCCACAGCCGCAACCAGATCGGTCGCTTCAAGGCCATTGGATTCTTGTAAAATTTCAGTCAACCGATCTTCGCCAAATTCATCACCTGAGCAATTTATGGCTTCTGTGAGGCCATCGGTGTATACAAAAATAGCATCACTCTTACGCAGACGGATGAGCTTTTCCTCCATGACAGATGCAAACTGATCTTCTGAAGCCAGACCCAAACCCAATCCTCCTGGCTCGATCCAGTCCAGATCGTCACCCCGCAAGAGCCCCAATGGCGGATGTCCCGCCCGCACCAAACGCAGTTGTCTCTTCTTTGGCCAAAACATTCCGTAGATCAGTGTCACAAACGTGTCTGATTCAAAGTGACTTCGGAGAAATGCATTGATCTCAACGGCCATTTTCTTCGGTGATGCAAAATGGGGCGCCAGCGCCTGAATAACGCCTTTCAGCTCAGCCATGTAAAACGCCGCCGAAGCGCCCTTGCCAGAAACGTCACCCACAACAATATCCAGCCTGTCAGATCCGACGGGAATCAGATCATAAAAATCACCGCCGATTTCGTTAGCCGTTTCACACGTCGCATCCAATTCCACACCATCAATCTCGGGCATGGTTCTTGGTAAAAGGCGCATCTGGGCTTCATGCGCAACGCGCAGCTCTTCCCGATACACCTTCTGCTCAATGGTCACCTGAAGCAGATGGCTGTTCTCAAGAGCCAAAGCGACCTGATCGGTGAAGGCGCGGAACAGAGCCCGGCTCTCCTCAACGAAGCCGAATACTTCCCGCTTCCAAACATAGAGAATGCCGAGTTCCTTGTCTTTGATACAGATGGTGGAAGCCAATAAAGATCCTGCGCGACGACGCCATTTCTTAACACTTTTCAACACTTTGTCTTTTGAGAAATCGTTGATCAGCAGCACACCATCCGACTCTTTGAGGGCCTGCCGCAAAGCCTGGCGCATGGACTCGGGAAGCGTCTCGACCGATGGACGAACAATGCCTCGGGTCTCCTCAAGATGGTAAGTCTCACCATGAAACAGCTCAAGCCAGGCAAAATCAGCGCCCATCACCTTCATGGCCAGTTCTGTGGTTTTTGTGATCAATTCTTTACGCTCAAAAATGGATCCAATTGTGGCGCTGAGGGTTTGCAGCGATCTGATCTCACGGATTTTTCTGTCCATGATACCGGCCGACGGCAAAAGAACAAGAATGCCGAAAAACGCCATGGCTGTGTACAAGACACAAAAACCGAAAATGCTGCAAACAAACGCACTGGCCACACGGCTGAAAGGATCCATGGCCGCAGGCAGCCGGTGTATAAGATCAATACCCATACCGCTGATGAGAAAGAAGAAAAAAAGAAAACCGAC
>CAZDVF010000128.1:0-7374 GCA_964508725.1 uncultured bacterium
TTCCCGTGGTTTTAATTTTCGTCAAGTAATTGGAAAGGGGTGGTTGTATGTGGAGAGAATTGATTAAACTCTGGAAGTCGGATAATTTGCTCGAACAGGCCTGGAAACAGTCGTTCGAGATGCTCGATATCACCCACGATATGTTCCTGGAAGCTGTACGGGTTCTCCGTGATTGTGAGGACTCGATATTAAGCAAGGAAATCAGGGACAAAGACCGGACTGTCAACGTGTATCAGCAGGAGGTCAGGCGCAAGGTCATGACACACTGTGCCCTGCAAGGATCACAGGAACTGCCCGGCGGGCTTGTTTTGGTCAGCATTGTTATCGATATTGAACGCATTGGTGACTACACCAAGAATATCGTGGAACTGGCCATGATTCACCCCAATAAATTAAATGGCGGGGTATTTGAAGATAGTCTTAAACGCGTTGAGAGCGCGGTGAAAGATATCTTTATCCACACGAAAAAGAATGTCGAAACGAGCGATGTCGATAAAGCACTGAAATTACTGAAAGAGAACGAATGGATTAATCGGGAGTGCGACCAGCGATCAAACGAGATCGTCCTTGAAAAAGATCAGACCATCCGCAGCGGCGATGCGGCCACGCTGGTGCTCTATTTCCGCTGGCTCAAGCGGATCAATTCGCATCTGCGCAACATCACCACCAGTGTGGTGAATCCCTTCGATCGCATCGGATTCAACCCGAAGAAGCCCAAAGAGGATGTTTAGGGTTACCGTTTATCAGCGGATTCCTGTTGGAGTAAAAAGGAGTACGCATCAAGTAGCCATGTGATCGAGAACGGGCCGCCAGATGATCGGACGGCCCGTTTGCTGTTCAGAAGATATCCACGGATTCCGCTTATCCAATCGGAATAATCATAGTAAATGTGGAGCCTTCACCAGGTTTGCTTGTCACGGCAATTGATCCACCATGAGCCTGGACAATGTGTTTGACAATGGCCAAACCAAGACCAGTTCCGCCCAGGTTGCGGCTGCGGGCCTTGTCCACACGGTAAAATCGTTCGAATATCCTCTTCTGATGTTCAGGAGCAATGCCGCATCCGGTGTCCTCAATTGCAATGTGGACAGATTCATCAAGTCGCCGGGCGTTGACGTGCACCATGCTTTCCCCATTACTGTATTTAATGGCGTTGTCCAGTAGATTGATGACAGCTTCTTCCAGAAGCGATGCATTAATGCGCGCTGTCAGGTCTAGACTGCATGTCATTTTAATCTGAATCGATTTCTCATCGGCGTAATTCTGGCAAAGATTGACGGCTTCCTTCAATATCGTCAGGATGGGACCATCCTCAAGAGGGATCTGATTCTTTTCCACTTCCTGTTCAATGCGTGACAGATTGAGAAGGTCTTCAATCAGGATAGTCAACCGCTCCACATGTTTTCTGATGATGGCGAGAAAACGGCGTGCGTCTTCCGGTTGATTAATGGCGCCGTCCGCGAGTGTTTCCACAGATCCCTGAATTGCGGTTATCGGTGTTTTGAGTTCGTGAGACACGTTGGCTACGAAATCCTTGCGGATGTTTTCCAACCTTTTCAGGCGAGTGATGTCGTTCAGCACGATGAGCACACCTGTCATTCGGCGGTTGTAATCGAACAGCACGGTGCCATTTGCCTGAAGGAAGCGGTCGTGGCTTCCTTCGTGCAGAATAAGCTCTGTCTCGTCCGCTCTCTGTGTCGAGAGTATCTCGCGAATGAGTTTGACCAGGTGGATGTTGCGGGTGACTTCCTGTATGCTTATATTTTCAGCCGCCTCCGGATCAACGCCAAAGAGCCGGCCAGCAGACTGGTTGCACTTCAACACACGCTCGTCCGCATCAATCACCAGAACAGATTCCATCATACTTGAGAGGATACTCTCCAGCTCGTTTCGTTGGCTGGTGATGGTGTGAACACGGTCATTCAACTGGCCTGCCATCTGATTCATGGCATTGCCAAGAAGCATGAACTCTTCAGGATCGGAGATATGCACCCTGTGTGAAAGGTCTCCGTCTCCAAATCGGACAGCACCCTCTTCGAGCTTGTGCAGAGGTTTCTGGATCCGGCGGGATAAGATGAGACTGATTGCGACCGCACAAATAGCGACAACGAGTCCGGCGAGAGCGATACGCCGGTAGAGGCTGTTTAACCGTTCCGACAGCCCGTCCACAGAAACGGAACTGCGTATCACAACAAGCGTTTGTCCCTCTTGCTGCCAAGGAACCGCCATATACATCATTTCTTTCTTCAACGTGTTGGAGTAGCGTATGGCCTGGCCGACAGATCCATCGAAAGCCCGAATAATTTCTGGCCGGTCAGCGTGGTTCTCCATCCGCTTCGGATCTTCTTCTGAGTCTCCCAGCACCTCGCCCGATGGCAAAATCACAGTGAATCGCGTCGCCATGTCGCTTCCGGTTTCGACGCACAGGTTCTGTATAGATGCTGTGTTGAATTCTTCGAGATCCCTTAAAATGATACGAGCAAAAAGCCGGCTGCGCGCTTCCAGATCCTGCGCTGTACGTCCCAAATAGAGAGACTTCACAGTATCTGCAGCATACCAGCCCAGAGCAATGAGTGATCCCAAAATAACGATAAGAATCCACGGAAGGTATTGCCAAATAAACCGTTTACTGTGCCGCATACTTTACTCCCTGAATCGATAGCCGATACCCCGGACTGTTTCGATATATTCTCCGGCTTTTTTCAGTTTCTTCCGGAGGCCCACGATCTGCACGTCTACTGAACGATCGGTTACGGGGTAATCCGATCCCTTCACCGAGTCTATGATCTGGGATCGGGTGAACACCCATCCGGGATGACGGACAAGAAAATGGAGGATGTGAAACTCCGTGGCCGTTGGTTCTACCAATTCACCGTCAACCTGTACTTCATGTCTGGCCGGATTGATGACGAGATTGTGTAGATGGATGATAGTGGATTCGTCGGTCACATCCCTGTTCTTTCGTCGCAAGATTGCCCGAATGCGCGCAATGAGAACCCTGGGGCTGAATGGCTTGACGATGTAATCGTCAGCGCCCAGCTCGAGACCGGCAACCACATCCGATTCTTCCCCTTTTGCTGTCAGCATCACAATGGGGATGTGAGCGGTCCGCTGATCGTTTTTCAGAATTTTGCAGACCTCGAATCCGTCGATACCCGGCAGCATCAGATCGAGAAGGACAAGATCCGGATTCTCGCTTCGCGAGAGGGTGAGCGCTTCTTCCCCCGAAGCGGTAGTCGTGACCCGATAGCCCTCCTTGTTCAGGTTGTACGCGATCACCTCGATCAGATCTTCTTCATCATCTACGGCGAGAATATGTTCCCTTGGCATTGCGCTCCTCATTTTGTTCAATTAAACCAATCGAAAGATAAAATATATTCCGATGAATGACAAGTAGTGTTTATCATAGATTGATTGTGAATCAGCTGTTCCAGGTTCAATAAATAATAGATCTGTCTTAGAAACACTGCGGCCAATGAGAAGATGTATTTTTCTGAATCGTAATTCATGTTTTTTGTTTTTCAAATCAGGTTTTTTTGTTATATTGCAGCACTGCGAAATGATGCTAAGACCTATTTGAAACCATCCTGTATCATGTCCTGCAGCGGGGAGAGAGCGCTGCAATTCCTGTGATATTTGAAGGAATTCATGCGTTTTGTATCTTCGGAATTTTGATGATATCCGAAGGTGCATTCTCATTATTCTCCTTATTTGGACCAAGTTGAAAGGGTGGAAAGGATGTTTGCGAACACAGCGAAAAACGGAATGGTCTTTTACGACGCCATTTTGGAGAATCTCCGTGAAGCCCAGGAGCGGGCCGCGCAGATTGGAGCAGACAAGGTCATCAACGGAACGGTCGGATCACTGACTGACGGGAAACAATTGGTTACGTTTCCTTCGGTCGACAATCTGATTCCCACACTCGACATCAAGAAAGTCTCGGCATACACTCCCATGCAGGGCTTACCGCCTTATCGTGAGGCTATGGAGCGACTTTGTTTTGAATCATACGCACCGCAAAAACCGTTCGGCAGTGTGGCTGTGAACGGAGGACTGGGCGGCATTCACCATGCTCTGGTGAATTATACTGAACCGGGAGACGATGTCGTGACTTCCGATTGGCACTGGGGTGCATATACAGGCATTGTGAAAGAGGCGGGACGCAAGCTGGTCAAGTTCCGGTATTTTCAAGGAGGGGAATTTGATCTTGAAAGCTTCTCTCAGACTGTCCGTAACGCGGCAAGGAAGCAGTCCACTGTCTTTCTGCTGTTGAACACGCCGGCCAATAATCCGTCGGGTTTTTCAGTTCCTATCGCGCAGTGGGATGCCATCATCGCGTTTCTCAACAGCCTCGATCGAAAGGTTATTCTCTTTCTCGATATGGCCTATCTCGACATGGCACCAAAGGAAAACAAGACCGTTTTCCGCAAGATCGACGCGCTGGATGACCACGTCCTCACCATCATCAATTACACCATATCCAAGACACTGGCCAAGTACGGTCTGCGCTGCGGCACACTGACGGCCATTCATCGGGACGAAGCAGTCATTCAGGAGATGGTCAATATTATTGCCATTTCAAACCGCGGGATTCATGGATGTGTTCCTTCTTTAGGGCAATACCTGACGTCGGCACTGCTGGCCGATCCCGACGCTCTGGCGTCCTACTATACTGATTTGGAATTTTGGAAGAATGTTCTGAAGAAGCGGAGCGAGACGTTCTTGTCACTCATCAATCCGGATATTGTGACGCCGTACGATTGCGGTTATTTTGTGAGCGTCAAGACAGATCAACCAGACGCGATGTTGTCCCGCCTCAAGGAGAGGAATATTTTTCTGGTTCCGCAACAGCAGGGGATTCGCGTGGGCATCTGTTCGGTTCCTGAAGAGAAACTGCCAACGCTGGCCGCTGCGCTGAATGAGGAAGTTGACAAATCCTGACATCAGGAATAGCCAACCGGTCCTGCTGCTTCATGAGAGATTTTTGCCCGTTGTGGTCATCACCAGCTTGCCGTGTTTGACGCCCTTCCGGCTGATGAGTGTGTCAGCCAGTCTCTGGATGTGGCGCGCCTTGCCCCTGACGGCCAGAACTTCCAGGCAGTTGTCGTGGTCGAGATGGACATGCATGGTCGAAATGACGGTGCCGTGATGTTCGTGTTGGTGGCCGGTAAGCTGCTCGTGCAGCTCCCGTTTGTGGTGGTCGAAGATGATGGTGATGGTGCCGATGGTCTCCGCGTCTTCCTGCCACTCATCCTTGACAAGTCGTTCGCGAACCAGATCGCGAAACGCCTCGGACCGGTTGGGGTATCCATGCTGGGTGATGTGATGGTCGAAACGTTCCAGAAGGCGGCTGTCCATGGAAATGCCGAAACGGGTGATGTCGCTCATGGCGGTTTTATCCTGTTGTTTGGATTCTTGTCCTTCCGTTAAACTAACACATATCCGCCACCGATGCAAGAAGAAAGTCGGGCTGTGTCGCACGGTACCAGATGAGCATCCCAATGAAATCGAGTCGGCCTTCCATTTGTTGACTCCCCTCGTGAAATCAGGCGATCCCTTTTCCTCCGAGATGTCCGTTTTTGCCCGCTCAAGACGGGCTTGCTGAGGGGATCTTCAAACAACAACCCGTAAACTGTCAATTCGAATCAGTACGTTTCAACATATAATTTCGCCTGATATCCACTGTACTGATATTGTTTGATTTCTGCACTTCCGGCCTTCATTTGAACCTTGACGGTCTGCGCGCCTGCACTGACGTCGTAGACGCCCTCCATATACCAGTTGGTGTACCATCCATTCTTCACCCCGATCATTTGATTCCCCGAACTCTCTCCGGCTGACATGTCTACACCGTTGATGACAAACCGGAAATACGCGGTGCCGTCGTCATTGCCCGCCTTGACGGATCCGGATGCGCGCAGATGCAGGGTCCGATCCGACTCCAGGGTAAACGACAGCGAAACGCCGGGAATGTCGTGCCATGTCGAAGAGGCTGAGATGAGAATCTGGGATGTCTGGACGGCTTCGCCGATAAAGCTGACGAGCCTGTACCCGCTGAATGCCAGGGCATTGTTTTCGTTGTAAATTTTGCCGAGGGTGGTGCCCGGTTCGCTGCCTGAAGGCAGCGTAATGGATCCGACGCTCCCTTCGTCATTCACCTTCATGAGAATGTTGCTGGTTTCATCCTTGACTTGCATGGTTTGGCTCAGGAGGTTGTGTGTTAAAACGAAGAGGAACAACATGGAAGAATATATCAGCTTCATGGGGCGTCTCCTTCAGTTTGATGTCAATCCTGGTGTGGGAAACGTGACACAAGATACAATGATTTGGGACCGTTGTCAACCACGATTTCGAAAAAACTGCTCTTCCGTCTGACGTATCGTTATGGTTTATTTTTTCCTTGACTTTTAACAATCGTTTGACATAATTGAGTAGAGGGAGATCATTCCGACTTTTCAATTGTCCCATTGAACACCATTCAAAGGGGGGGATGAAACCATGAAGCAGCAGACTGTTGCAATCGTGATGTGTTCGCTGTTGTCTGCTGGTCATATACTTTACGCCCAGACTATGAAGGTCAAGGACAGCAAAGGCCACATTCTGATGGAAGTCACGGACGAGGGGGATAAAGGATCGTTGACGCTTTCCCGTTTTTCATTGGGAACGGCACCAGATACAACCACAGACAAGCTGTACAATATCAACGGCACGCTCCATTGGAACGGCAGCGCGATGACCACAGGGGGGTGGACGGATGACGGGACGGTGATTCGCCTGACCAGCGGCACAGACAGCGTGGGCATCGGAACGGGCAGCCCGGCCAGCGCTCTGGAGGTGGCCGGCACGGTCACGGCCACCGGTTTTACCGGAAACGGATCGGGCTTGACGGGGCTCGGCGTCATCGAAACGGGAACTGTCATTAAAAACACAGGATTCAGCCCTCCTGCAGGAAATGCTGGAAAAATAACGGTGACCTTCACTGAGACCTTCCAATCCGCACCACAGCTTTTATTCGTCGTGATCCTGAGGGGCTTCTGGGCGGAGAGTCCGGACAATATGAATATGGGTGAATGTCCTTATACCAGCGACGTCTCCGTGACCAAAGATGGTTTTGAAGCTATTGTGAGATACGAAAATGGCGGGCAAACGATGGAAGACGTATATGTGGAGGTGAGATATCTGGCCATCGAGATTGGGGGATGATATCGCGATGTTTGCGGGGAACCAAACCCGCACATCTTACTTCTCCATCCAAAAGTGCAACTTGGGACGGAGTGGGGAAGCGTTCCGCAGCCTTTTTACATTTGATCTTTCCTCTTGACTTCTAAAAAGATTCTTCTTATTATTGCAATATCATATCAAAGCGCATCCATT